>JAUIKB010000939.1 GCA_030430975.1 Polyangia bacterium | reverse complement strand
GCGCCGGGGGCAGCACGGCATTCGCCTCTACGGATTGGCGCCGCCCAAGCGTGCGACGGATCCGGAGCGTGTCAGCCACATTGCCAGCGGTCAGGTGGAGCGGCTTAAAGCCCTCGGCCCGGATGCCGTTGTGGTCTACGACATCCAGGACGAGCCGGGCCGCGAACCGACACCTCGCCCGTTTCCGTTCCTGCCGACAATCGATCCCGAAGGCTACGCTCGTGAACATCTCGGCAGCTTGCCGATGCCCAAGGTCGTCTACCGCAGTGTTGGCCAAGACAGCGAGCAGACGCTCACCGCTTGGCTCCAGCAACTCACCGAGCAGCAGGACAGGCGAGCCACGGTTTTGGTCGGTACGCCCGCCACCGGAACCGCCGCCAAGTTGTCGCTTGAGCGGGCTTACGCGATAGCCGGTCGGTGCGCGCCGAATCTGCTCCTGGGCGGAATCGCCATAGCGGAGCGCCACACGCGCAAGCTGGACGAGCACGAGCGTCTTCTAGCCAAGATGCGGCGCGGTTGTCGGTTCTTTGTAACTCAAGCTGTCTACGATGAGACGGCCACCAAGTCACTCATTTCGGACTACGAGCGCGCGCTCGCGGCTGCAGGGGAGGCGCCGGCACCGTTGCTCTTGACCTTCTCGCCGTGCGCGAGCATGAAGACGCTTCGGTTCATGAAGTGGTTGGGAGTATCTTTTCCACGTTGGTTAGAAAACGAACTGGAATACTCTGCGGACCCGTTGACGACTTCGCTGCGACTGTGTGAGCAAACGCTGATGCAGGTGCGCGACTTCGCTGAAAGCAAGCAGATTCCTATCGGTATCAACGTGGAGAGCGTGTCGATTCGTCGCTCCGAAATCGAGGCGTCAGTTGAGCTGTTCCGGACCTTGAGTCGGATTCTGGCGAACGGTTAGCATTGCGGGACGCCGCATCCGTCTTTTGCTAGCCTTGACGGATGATCCCGATAGGCATTCGTCGAACCGTACTGACCCTCGCTGCCGGCGCCGCGCTGGCGAGTTGGGGGTGCTCGTCTGACACGGAAAACGGCGGCGGGTCTTCGACCGGCGGTGGCGGCGCGGGAGCAACCGGTGGCACAGCTGGTGCCGGGGCGACCGGCGGTGGTCAGGCCGGGGGAGGTGCTGGCGGAGGGCTGGCAGGCGGCGGCTCGGGGGGCGGCGTGTCGACGACGTGTGGCGATCTCGACTGTGAAGCGGGTGAAACCTGCAGCTCGTGCGAAGTCGACTGCGGCAAGTGCATGGAGCCCGTGATCACCGAATGCAACGACGGAATCGATAACGATGGAGATGGTCTCACCGATTGGCAGCTCGACGTCGGCTGCTGGGGCGAAGGCGACAACACCGAGGCGAGCGGCGCGCGCAGCGCCGAGGCCGGTTGGACCACGTTCGATCTGCAGTCGGACTCGCAGATCATTTACGTCAGCTCGTCGGGCGGCGACGATTCGAACGACGGAGCCACTCCCGAGACGGCCGTCGCCACACTCGCCAAGGGCGCCGAACTCGTCCGCGACGGCTTCCCGGACTTCCTGCTGTTAAAGCGCGGCGACACGTGGCGCGGCGAGGACATCGGTCCCAATCGCGTGGCGCGGCGGTTCAAGTCGGGCCGGTCGAAATCGGAACCTCTGGTCGTCTCCAGTTATGGCGATTCGACCGAGCGTCCGCGCCTTGAGATCGATAAGGCGTTTATCGACGACGACGGTCACGAGCGGCGCTTTCTGGCTGTCGTTGGCTTGGCGTTGGTCTCGTACAAGAAGATCCCGGGCGACGCGGAATTCAACGGAGCTGACGGGGGAGCGTTGAGATTCGTCGGAACCGGCGGCGACCTGTTGTTCGAAGACAATTACGTCGAGTACGGCGAGTACGTGGTGCAGAACATCACGGACGTCGAGATTCGCCGTAACGTGATCTATCGCAGCTATCACGTCGGCACCTGCGCATTCAATCCAGACGGCTCGCCCAACCCGAACGGTGACCCGATGTACAGGCCGTCGGGGATCTTCGCAGGTAGCGTTGACGGGCTGATCATCGACGACAACGTATTCGACGAGAACGGCTGGAACCCGGATGTTCCCGAAGCCTGCGCGACGATTTACAACCACGACATGTATCTGTCTGGTAATTCTCGGGTTCGGGTGCGAGACAACTTGATCCTGCGGGCCTCCAGCATCGGTATCAAGATGTCGTCAGGGGGGCCGGGCGAGTCGACGGACATCCAGATCGAGAACAACCTATTCGCCGAGGGTGAAATCGGACTGAGTATGGGCGGCAACGCCGACACTCAGTATCGGTTCGTAGACGCGATCGTACGCAACAACGTGTTCACGGACATCGGCCGCAGCCAGCCGACCAAGCGAACGCTGTCTTGGTACGTGGGCATTACCGACAACGACCGGACCGAGATCGCGGGGAACCTGTTCGCGAACCAGCCAGACCTAGGCAACTCTCACGGGATCAACCTGAACGGCGACACCAATCGGGATATCAACATCCACGACAACTACTTCTACGGGATGCAGCGACGCGATCTCCTGATCAACATGCAGTCCCAGTTCAGCAAGATTACTATTCAGGATAATCAGTTCGTTACCGACAGTACCAAGGAATGTCAGGTGAGCCACGACGGTGGATTCTCGAACGTCACCTACACCGGCAATGCCTACAGCAGCGGCGCCTCGGCCGACTCATGGTTCTGCGTGGACGGGGCGCGCCAGTCGCTCGACCAATGGAAGACCAACGAGCCCACCGCGACAACGGCTACGCTGAGCGGGCCGGAGCCGGGGCGCAATCTTGACTCATACGCCTCACACTTGGGACTGGGCAGCGATCTGGCGGCGTTTGCGTCCGAGGCGCGCAAGCAGTCGCGTCACACCTATCGCCCGGAGCTGTCCGCAACTAACGCCAATCGCTACATCCGCGATGGGTTCGGCGTGCCCAACCCGTAGGCAGGCCGACGCTCAGTTGACGAACGTCAGCTTGTAGCAGCTGGTCAACCGTCGGACGTCCGACCACGGTCAAACCATGTGGCAATGCTGCTGGCTGCTGTGGCGTCGTTAGCGAAAGTTCTCGCGTTCCTTGTGCC
>JAUIKB010000020.1 GCA_030430975.1 Polyangia bacterium | reverse complement strand
GCCCGCGGCTCGCGCGAAGAACTCAAAACCGAGACCTCTCGCATCACCCTGCGCGGCGCCGAGGTGACGCTCCGCGATAGCCAGGACGCCGAACTCACTTCATTCACCGTGCCAGCTGCCGGTTTCGCACCGGAATCGGACGGCGTGGACCCCGGATACGGCCTCGTCGCCGCCACACTGGTCCCGGCATCTCAAGGCACGAGTCTTGCCGGAGGCCTCGGCGCCGGCGCCTCGACGACGATAACGGCCGCGGTCAAGGTATTCGGCCGGACGCTCGGCGGCACGGAAGTCGAGAGTGGGGAATACCTGTTCCCGATCGTCGTGTGCAACGCCTGCTTGATCAGCTTCCCCCCGGAGGCGATCGATCCCGTAACGGGCCAATGCACCGCCAGCGACAACGACACCGTCGCGCTGCCCTGCGCCAGCGGCCAGGACCAGCCCGTCGACTGCCGATTGTGTGCACGCTCGAACGCTCAGTGCCGGTAACCGCGCCGCCACTGTAGTAACGTTCGCTGCATGCGACGCCGACCCGGCACCTGGCTACTGGCCGCCACCGGAATCGCGTCGTGGGCGTTGTGGTCCACGCCAGCCGTCGCCGAACCGCAGTACAACGCGTCGCTCGTCACCGGCGTGGCCGGTCTCGGCGAGGGCGCGCTGTGGCAGCAGACCTGCTGGTGGAACGCGCTCCACGCGGACGTCCTGTTAGGGCGCGATCGCTCGTCGGACCTCGGAATCGGACCCTATGTCGAAGCGGGAACCGCCGGCTTCAGCGACGGCCGTTTCGGCGGTGGCCTGTCCTTGCTGCTGCCCGTCCACCCGTTCGTGCCGGCCATTGTTTCCGCCGGTGGCTACGGTCGCTACACCGAGCCTTATGGACTGGAGCCTGGGCTCGAAGCCAACCTGTTCCTGGGCAGTCGCAGCTATAATTTCCACTCGAATTATTCTATCGGTGCTGGGTTCGTCGCCGGATTCAAGTACGGGCTCGGCGACAGTAAGGAACGCACAGTGGTCCTGGCGTTGCAGATCGACGGCGCACTCATGGCGCTTCCGTTCGTGCTGCTGTACCAATCCCTCAAGTCTTCGCCGCAGGACCGTAGCGATCTGGATCCGGAAGATCGCTAGGCCGACTGCGAGTGAGTCACCGCACTTGTCAAGCGCCTGCACGCGGTAAGATTTTTCGAGTTCGCTGCAGCTTGTCCACAGCTTAGCCCGCGGTCGACCGACCGGAGTGTTGCGCCCGATGATGCCAAATCCCCGTAGTTGTCGACGCTTCCGCGATCCAAACGCACGGATCGATCGATGTTCATCGTCTCGTTTCCATGAGGCCGCCATGGTGGTAGTTTCTGCGGATGGAGCGCGAACCGGTCGAGGTCGAGGTGGGTGGATACACTTACCGTCTCGTCGCCTCCGCCGACGCTAACGAGGTCCGCCGCCTGGCCGACGTAGTCGACCACAAGCTGCGCGAGATGAGCCGACCGGGACGCGCGATCGATCCGCAGTCGATTCTATTGGCCGCCATCGCTCTCGCCCACGAGCTCGAGCAGGAGCGATCTAAGCGCCGGCAGGTCGAACAGCGTTCGAAGGAGATGCTCCGCAGCGTGTTAACGCGGATCGACGCGGCCCTTGAGGGCGAAAGTCCGGCGCCGCCCAGCACTGAGTCGGTAGCTCGGCCGAGCCAGCCAAGCGAACAACCGGACGGTTAGCCTCCCCAGCGGCTACCGAAACAACCGAAAGCACGCATCCACACCGAACTCGACGAGTTCCTCCGGTGTCTCGCGGCGAGCGTAAGCCGTCGTTGCGCCAAGTTCGACCAGGACGGCCACAGCGCTGCGAATCCTCAATCCGCTAGGGGTTTGGGCGATCACCCCTGCTCGATGGGCGTTCACAAGCACGCGGCCCAACACGCGTTCGAGAGGCTTTCTCAGCCCCGTCGGGCGCCCTTCCCAGCCAGCGATCCGCAGGCAGGCTGCGACCGGGAGCGCATGCCCGCCTGCGAACGACACCCACGCGCCTACCAGCGCCCGGAGCTGCTCGCGGGGCGTATGAGCATGTAGCAAGCTCGCATCACACGCGCGCCCCAGCGCTTGTGCAGCCCCGTGCTCCATCTGTTTCAGCGCCGCATCGAGATTCGGATAGTGCTCGTAGAAGGTGTTCCGGCCGAGACCGGATTCCTCGAGCACGTGGTCTACCACCAAGTCCCGCGGACCGTGTCGCAGAAGCGAACGGCCAACCGCGTCGTTCAGCAGCGTCGCCTGCTCCTTACGCCGCTGCGCCGCTTCTTTACCACGCGCATATTTACCACGAGGAGCAGCTCTGCGGCGGCCAGACAATAAAATGTTCACGTCTTTTTACTTCGAGCCCAGTCAGTTATTTCCACCAGATTATCTCACGGGGAGAGCGATTTTTCGGGCCCCAAAAGTACCACATCAACCCCTGGGTCCGCGCCAGTTATATTCCACTGATACAAGAATATGTTAACGTTTCTATGTTGTGCGGGGTAGTATCCGGTGAGCTGCAGCTTGTAACTAGTTGATATTTATGTGTATTTTACTACGATAACGTCTTATTGGGCGCGCGGCGGCGCGGACTCCTCCACCGCTACCGTGACAGCGCGCTCTGCGGACGAATTTCGGCCGAACGACAGCCGATCTTGTCGCCCGGGCGTCAAAACTCGGCACTACGAACCGGTCGAATCGGGGCTGAAACGGGCGCCGCGCGAGAGCCCCGGTGCGCAGCCGGCGCTTGAACCGGCCAGCCCAAGTCGCGGCATGCGAGTCTGTCCTCACCTAAGTGCTACCTGACGCGATTGTCCGGCGCCCCTGGCCCTCATGAGCGCTGGCTCGATAACCGGCCGTCGACGGGTTGGCTTCACGGCCGTTCTTCTGGGCCTGCTATAAGCACGTCGTGGCTCTAAGCGACGAGTTGGCTAGGGAGATTGAGCAGCTGCGCCGGGCAGAACTGCTGCGCATCGCGCCGCAGGACCATGTCGGCGCCATGGTTGCGTGCTCCAACGACTACCTCGGTTTCGCGGGATCCGATGTTTCACGTGAAACACTGGACCTCTGTGCGGAGAACACGGGCGCAGGTGCGTCTCGCCTCGTCTCGGGAAATCACGCGGCGATCCTCCGGCTTGAGGCCGCGATCTGCGCGTGGCTGGAAGCTCCGACCGCCCTTGTCTTCACGAGCGGATACGCCGCCAACCTGGGCCTGCTATCCGCCCTTGTCGGTCCGGACGACCTGGTCGTTTCCGACCAGTACAATCATGCCAGCATCATCGACGGCTGCCGCCTCTCGAAGGCTCGGGTGGCCGTCTACCCACACCTTGACGTCAGGGCTGCTGCTGAACTTGTCGCTCAACCAGCGCGGCGAAAGCTGCTCGTATCCGAATCCTACTTCAGCATGGAGGGAACCCGCGCACCGCTCCGCGAGTTGGCGGCACTGGCGCAACGGTCAGACGCTGCACTCATTGTGGATGAGGCCCACGCAATCGGACTGTTCGGGCCGAGGGGGCGGGGACTCGCGGCGGACGTCGGCGTCCGCCCCGACGCCACAATCGGTACGCTGGGCAAGGCTGTCGGATGCCAGGGGGCGTTCGTCGCCGGCTCTTCGGAACTGCGGCAGGTGCTTTGGAACCGCGCGCGCAGCTTTGTGTTCTCCACCGGGCTTTCACCCGTTCTCGGCGCCCTGTGTCAGCACCGCATCGCACAGGTCGAAGCCGCGGTCGAGCGGCGCGCCCACCTGCGAGCATTATGCGAGGAGTTCCGCGACCGCGTGCAGCAGCACGCCATCCAGCTCATCGGCGACCCCGCGGGGCCGATCTTTCCGGTGCGCTGTGGCCCAGCGGCGTCGGCCCTACGTGCCTCTCGACGTCTGCTCGAAGCGGGCTACTTCGTGCAGGCGATACGCCCACCGACCGTTCCACGTGAAACAAGTCGACTGCGGATCGCCCTGCGAGCCGACATGGCCCGGGCCGACATCGCCGGTCTGGTATCCGCGCTGCGCGCCGCATTGGACTAGGTGTTACCGTGAGCCATGACTACGTGGCTCGTACTGGGAACGGGAACCGAGATCGGCAAGACCCACGTGACACGGCACCTATTGGACCGTGTGAACGCCGCGGTTGGCCTCAAGCCTATCGAGAGTGGTGTCTCGGATCCGACGGCGACTGACGCAGCCCAGCTGGGCAGCCCAGCGCCACTCTACAGCTTCGAACCTCCGATATCGCCCCATCTGGCTGCGCGGCTGGCTGACCAGCAAATCGAACTGGCAGCGATTCGGAACTGGGTCGAGCACCACCGAGGACAGCTCACGCTCGTGGAGACAGCGGGCGGTGCGTTCACCCCGCTCAGCGATGAACTCGACAATCTCGATCTTGTCAGCGCGGTCTCCGATGACACGCAGCTGATACTCGTCGCGAGGAATCGACTGGGCGTACTTCACGACGTCCGGTCAACGCTCGCCGGGATGGGCAACCGCGGGCACCGCGCAGACATCATCGCCGTCAACACCTTCCCCGAAGACGACGACACTAGCCTTGCGACGAACGTGGCCGAGCTTCGACGACTGTGTCCCGCCCAGACCGTATTCGACCTACCCGCGGAATACGCCCGCCTCGCCGAACGGCTGCTGATCACATAGTTTCCGTGAGGTAATTCACTGAGCCAGGCGACCGCGGTCTAGGCGCCGCTCTTCATCAGCGATTCGCTCTATAAAACCAGTCGAATGGCTCACCACGATGACCACCGCACCGCGCTCGCGCTCCTCGCGGAGCACCTGTTCCAAACGCTCTACGCTGTCCACGTCCAAACCGCTCGCGGGCTCATCCAAGAGCAACAGCGACGGTTGATGTACCAGAGCCCGCGCCAGGGCGATGCGCTGCCGCTGTCCTTGGGACAGGGTATCGACCCGACGCCCCGCCAGCTCCTCGGCGCCGACGCGCGAAGCGACGCGGTCCCAAGTACTGGCGCTCCGACACCCGTAAAGCGACGCGGCGAACTCCACGTTCTCCCGAGCGGTCAACTGCCCGTAGCAGTGACTGTCGTGAGCAACCCACCCCAGCCTCGCGCGCACCCCGCGGCGATCGGTCCCCAAGGGCGGATATTCGATGCTACCGGACGTAGGGGTTAGGACGGTGCCGACCGCCGCCAGAAGCGTTGACTTTCCAGCGCCGTTGGGGCCGCACAGCGCCGTGATTGCACCGCCGCGGAACCGGACGGATACCTTGCGCAGTGCCGTTACGGCCCCGAAACGCTTGGTAAGCGCCTGAACCTGCACCGCTCGGATCTCGGACACTCCCCATCGTAGCCCTCCAGCGGCCTCAAGAGCCAAATAGACCGGCCGCTCACCCACCACTGGGCGCGCGTAAGCCACCCGCGGTCAAGAGTGTTCAACCTGTTGCAAGCTCTGCGGAAACCCCGTGCTAACATCGTTGCCAATGACATCGTCCGCAGTCGTCGACGACTCCGAACGTATCGAACGCCTCGTGGACCTGCGCCGCGCTGTGTCGAGCGCGTTGGAGGGCAAGCCCGCCGCCGTTGAGCTAGCGCTCGTCGCAATGCTCGCGCGAGGTCACGTGCTGATCGAGGACGTCCCCGGCGTCGGCAAGACCACACTCGCACGCGCGATCTCCAAAGCGAGCGGTTGCGAGATGCGCCGCGTCCAGTTCACCAGCGACCTGCTCCCGAGCGACGTGCTCGGCGTGTCGGTCTACGACCAGCGCCGCTCCGACTTCACCCTGCGGCAAGGCCCGATCTTCAGCAACGTGCTGCTAGCAGACGAGATCAACCGAGCCAGCCCCAGGACCCAATCCGCCCTGCTCGAGGCTATGAACGAAGGCCAGGTCTCAATAGACGGGCAGAGCATTCCGCTCCCCGAACCGTTCTTGGTCATCGCTACGCAGAACCCGCAAGACTTCACCGGAACGTTCCCCTTACCCGAGTCTCAACTCGATCGCTTCATGGTGCGTATCCGAATCGGATATCCGCCGCCCCATGTCGAGACGCGATTGATGCTGAACCCCGACATGGACCGCGTGGCCAACGTCCAGCCGGCTCTCGATCCCCAGTCGCTAGTAGAGCTGCAGCGCGAGGTAGACCGAGTTTCGATCGACAGCGCGCTCGGCACGTACCTGCAAGCGCTGATCGGTGCGACCCGCACGACCCCGTCGCTGGCGCTCGGTGCGTCGACCCGAGCTGGCATGAACCTCTCGCGGGCCGCACGAGCACGAGCGCTACTGCACGGACGTCGCTACTGCATCGCAGACGACATCCACGACCTATCCGTATCGGTGCTCGCGCACCGCGTTCGACTCGCCGCGCACGCGGAGGGCTACGTTCCCACTCGCGAGGAGGCGGAAAGCGCTGTCCGCGACGTCGTCGCCCGCGTGCCCGTGCCGCTCTGAGCTGAGCTGGCTATCTGTCCGGAGGTAGTTTGCGCAATCCGCGGATCACGGTTCACCCCAAGCATCAGCGTCCCCTCGCTGACCCCGAGCTCAGCGGGCCGGGATGGTGGCCACGGATCCGACGCTGGCTCAGGCCACCTCGACGCCTCAAGCTGACCCGCGAGGGCAAGTACTTCATCGGCATCACGTTCGGCGTGGGCTTCGCAGCCATCAATACCGGCAACAACCTGCTGTATCTGCTGCTCGGGATGCTGCTCTCCCTGATCGTCGTGTCCGGCGTGATGAGCGAACTCAGCCTGCGTCGCCTGACGGTGGTTCGACGCTTGCCACCGCGTGCGCAGGTCGGCCGCGCTCACCTCGTCGAGATCGAGGTGTACAACCACAAACACCGCATCCCTTCGTACGCCATCGAGATCGAAGACCTGCGTTCGGGACAGCCAGCCGACAAGCGCTGCTTCTTCCTCAAGATCGGACCGCGTTCGGCGCAGGTAGCAGCCTACCGGCGGACGCCCGGACGACGTGGCCGCGACCGCCACATCGGGTTTCGCGTGGCTACGCGTTTTCCGTTCGGGCTGTTCGAGAAATCTCGCGAACTGAGCGCCGAGGGGGATCTCATCATCTACCCAGCAGTCGACCCGATCCGGCTCCCGCTCGAACAGCAAGGCCTACGCACGGGCGGACGCGGCGCCCTCGGCCGCGGCGGAGGAGACGAGATCCTCACGGTGCGGCCGATGCGCGAGGGCGACGATCCCCGGGACATCTACTGGCGCAAGAGCACCCAGCCGGAACAAGTCGTTCTGCTCGAGAGGGCTCGCGAGACGCGCCGCAACGTCGACTACACCGTCGACAACATCTGCACGGACGACTCGCCTTCGCCCGAGTGGAGTTCTCGTTTCGAGCGTCGCATCCGCGACGTCGCGTCCCGGGCGGTGGCACACCTCAAGCGCGGCGACTCGGTATCGATCCGTACCTCCACCAACGAACGCGCGCGGGCTGACGGTGGTGTGGGCGCGGACCCGGTACTGCGATTCCTGGCCCTGCTCGAGCCCTCATCGCCAACAAGTCACGCTCAGGCGAACGATGTCACGCAAACCCACGCCGCAAAACGTCGCCGGAGCATCGCGTGAGATTCGGCCTGATCCACCGAATCATGACCGACGCGCTCGCCGTGCTCGGGCTGCTGTCGCTGGTCACTAGCGGCGAGGTCCAGCGATGGGTGAGCATCGCGATGCTGGCTGGCGTCGCCATGGCGATCACCATTCCCGAGCGCTGGCAGGACCGAGCATTCCTGCGCCAGTTCGGCGTCATCGCGCCCGTCTCGCTACTCTTGGTCCAGGCCGCGCGGCTGTTTCTAGGCACACCGGTACTGCAGCTCGCGGTCGAGTTCGCAGCGGCCCTGCAGGTCGTTCGCCTGGCGACGCGCCGCGGCGCCGCCCACGATCAGCAAGTCATCGTCCTAGCGCTTCTGCATCTAATCGCCGGAACCGTACTGGGGAGCGGACTGGCCTACGGCTTGTGCTTCTTGGGCTTCTTGGTCGTCGCCCCCGGCGCACTCGTGCTCAGTCACTTGCGAAGAGAAGTCGAGGGCAACTACCGCCAGGGAGCACGCGACCGCACGGGGCTGCCGGTCGATGTACCGCGCATTCTGCGCAGCCGCCGCGTGATCGGCAAACAGTTCCTGCTGTTCACCTGCCTCCTCTCCGTCCCGATCTTCGTGTTCACCGCGCTGCTATTTGTGATGTTCCCGAGGGTCGGCCTGTCCCTGCTGCTTCTCAACCACTCGCGTGCCGAGCGGATGGTGGGCTTTTCGGACCGCGTCGACCTCGGAGACGTCGGCACGCTACGAACCGATCCGACGATCGCGATGCGCGTTGAGTATCCGAACCTTCCAAAACAACCGCCGCCACGCCTGGCGCTGTATCTCAGGGGAACGGCGTTCGACCACTATGACGGCCGGCGCTGGTTGCGCACCCGCACCCAACGCGTGCCGGCACCGCGTCATCAGCGTTCCGTCGTGATCGTGCGACCGCCGAAAGAGAACGACCGGATCATGCACATCGAGCTCGAAGCCTTCGAGCCACCGGTGGTGTTCCTGCCGCAGGGTGCCGTCGCACTGGAGGCCCGCCGGCGAGGCGAACCGGTCCTGGGCCACGGCGGACCCTTGATCCTCGCGGGCCCGGAGGGCGAGTACAAGTACAGCGCGAGCGAGGATCGCGGGCTGAGCTATCAGGTCTATTTACCCCGGAAGCGGGTGGTGAAAAACGCCAAGCTCAGCGATGCGCAGAGGCAGCGATACTTGTCTTTGCCACCGAACCTGACGCCGCAGGTGCAGGCGCTGGCACAGAAATGGGTCGGAAAATCAGCTGATCCAGCGCAACGTGCCAAGCGCATCGAAACGCGCCTGCGCAAGGACTACAAGTACGACCTCAGCTCTAAATCCGGTGCGGAAAACAATCCTCTCGAGCATTTCCTGTTCGAATCCAAGGCGGGCCATTGCGAGTACTACTCGACCGCGATGGCCGTGATGTTGCGCACTTTAGGAGTCCCGACGCGGAACGTGACCGGCTTCATCGGCGGCAGCTACAACCGCTTTGGCAACTACTACGCTGTTCGCCAGGGCGATGCCCACTCCTGGGTGGAGGTACACCTGGACGGCGTGGGCTGGACGCGCTTCGACCCGACGCCGCCCGGAAACGCGGCTCCCCAAAGCGAGATCACCGGCTTCTTCGCCTACGTCCGAGACTTCGTCGAAGCCAGCGCTCAACGCTGGAATCGTCACGTCGTACGCTATGACCTGAACCAGCAAACGGACCTGCTGAAGCGATTGACCGACGGCTATCGGGACGTGCGCGACAGCACACCATTACTGCGGGGACCGCTTGGCTCGTGGCGCCGCGCGGCGATCTTCGGGGGAGGACTGGCGCTGTTGGGCATCGGCATCGTGGCGTTGCGACGAGCTCGACAACAAGCCAAGCGCGGCGGTGGCAAGCGCGGCCAAAACGATGAGGACAGCTCCCAAGCCGTCGCCCTCTACCAACAGCTAGAAGGCGCGCTGCTAGCGCGTGGACTGGCGCGCCAGGCGAGCACGCCGCCGCTCAAGCATGCGCAGTCGTTGGTAAAAACGGGGCATCCTCTGTCCGAGGAAGTGCTGGAGCTCACCGAGCGCTACCTCGAGGCGCGCTTCGGGAAGCAGCCGCTCGACGACTCCGAGCGCAAGCAGTTCGTTCAGCGGGTGCGAGCGATAAAGCAGTGGCGGCCGCCGGAGCAGTCGCCGGCGCCCTGACGTTGCGATCACAGCCGAGTGCGGATCCCGCACCGTAAAGATCCGAACGCGCGGCCGCGTCAGGGATGTCGCGCCAGTGTGGCGAACGACACGCACCTGTGTCGATTCGGCACGGGACCGGACTCGTCCGTTACGCTCGGACGGCCAGTTCGAGCGCGACCGTCGTGCCGTTTGAGCGGCTGCCGGCAAGCACGCCCTGGCGTGGCGGCACCGCCGCGAAGCCATCGAGGTCACCGCGCGCCGCTGAGCGGTCTATCCACGCTATGAACGTGGAATCACTCGTCTTAGCAGTAGCGCCGAGCTCGACTAGGTCCACTTTCACGCCGCGGGCGAGCTCTCCGGGAAGCAGCCGTCGGACGGTCGCCGCGACGGGTTTGGCACCGGCCCGCGGCATACCGTTTTCCTCAACACTTTCAGCATCATACGCCTGTACGACCAGCTTCGCGCCAGCCTCCTGGACCTGAACGCCTCGCCCGGCGCTAACCCGCGCGCTGAACCGCCGAAGGTCCGCGACTCCGAGAGACGTAGCCGCCAGCAGCGCCAACCAACCCGCACTCGCCGCGGCTGACGCGGCTAGTCGGTTCTTTTTTGCAAGGCGAACGCTCATGGTCTGTGGGCTCCAACAGCTGATGGCGGAGATCATTCCGAACAGCTGACGCACAGAAGTAAGCACGATGTGTGCCAGGTCAACTACGGATCGCTGTCGCCCACTTGATACTGGCAGCGCAGGTACCGACCGGCCGGACGCCCTGACCGACGCGCTCGTACGGTCCCATCGTCAGCGTTACCCGCGGCCCCGCGATAGCCGCCGCGAACGGCCCTAGCTTGGGTCGCAGCACGCACGCCTGAGTCGGCGTCGACTTAGTCGACCGCCCGGCTTGTGCGCTCAGCCCGCGTTGAAACGCCTTGAACCCTCGCTCAGCGCTTTTTTCGTCGTCGTAAACAATTGTCCACGCGACCGCGATCTTATCGTCTTTGCGGTACACGGCGAGCCGGTCACCGCCCCAGCCCGCCGCGGCTTGCGTGGCCTGGCTCAGCGGCATCCACTCTTCCAGCACCAGGCGCACGGACTGCTCGCCGAGCTTGTCCTTGAACAGCAATTTCATGCCCGACTTCGGTGGAGCTACCGGCACCGCCACGGGAATCGCTGGTTCTTTCGACAGCAGCTTCTTCGGATGTAGCAGCTGCTCGGACGTCGCGGGCGGGTTGCGCCAGATGTCGTCCACCGCCTTCCAGCCACCTCGCCGCCGCGCCCAGTGGACAAACAACGTGCCGTCCAGATACGACGACAGCACCGATCTCGACACGATCGGCGGCACCCCGTCCATCCCATCGCCGCCAATCGAACTGCCGATTTGGCTGCGCACAAAGCTGTCAGGCAGCTCGGATGCGCGCTTGCCTGCGGGCGCGAGAAGCTGATCCAGCATCGCGCTCGTGGCGCCGCCTTCAGCAAGCGCGTGAATGGCGGTCTGTTCGTCGCTGGCTTCCTCGCGAAATTCGATGCGCTTGCCGAGGCCGAAGTGCTGGTCCTGGAGCGCGTGCACGAGTTCGTGAGACAGCGTCGCGGCGCTTTCCAACGAGCCAAGGTCGCCCGCGAGGTACATCTTTTTGGTCTTCGGCTCATAGAAACCCGCGAGCTGCGCGGTCATGAGCTGCATTAGGCTGGCCTTGTAGTCGAAATCGACCGGAACCGTCCCCAGCGCGACCAACATCTCCGTTGAGCCCTCCAAGACGTGGGCCGGAACCGACGTGGAAACCTCCTTGCGCACCATCTCGATCATGCGCTCGCGACTGACGACTTCGCCCTGAACGGGTCCCTTTGGCTTGAGTTCACGGATCTTTGCGACCTCCGCCAACGCCGCTGCGATCGGATCTCGGGACCGGGGCGGCGGCTCTTCAGCTGATGCTACGGGCGCTGGCTGCGTCGTCGGCTTCGGCGCGGGTGGCGGCTCAGCCGTCGGTTGCCCACCGCCGCAGCCGCAAACGAGCGTCGCCGTGGCTAAACCGTAGAGCAGGTGGTGTAGAGGGAATCGCATCTTGGGTCAGTTCGATGGCAGGCTGGTGCGCAACGCCGCCATAGCGGCGCCTCGGTCATCGTGGCCGAACACGGCGCTGCCCGCCACCAGCACGTCGGCCCCCGCTTCCACGACTGACGCGATCGTTTTCGGGCTCACTCCGCCGTCTACTTCCAGGTCGATCGGGCGCGTCCCGATCATGCGTCGCAACTCGCGAAGCTTCGGCAAGGCCCCAGGAATGAAGCTCTGACCGCCAAAGCCTGGGTTGACGGACATGACTAGGATCAGGTCGACATCGTCGAGCACGTGCTGGACCGCGCTCGCGGGCGTGTGCGGGTTGAGCACCACCCCGGCCTTCTTTCCCAGATCGCGGATCTGATTCAGCGTACGATGAAGATGGACGGACGCCTCCACGTGAACACTGATCACGTCCGCGCCAGCTAACGCGAACGACTCGACGTAACGCTCCGGCTCCACGATCATCAGATGGACATCGACCGGCAGCTTCGTCGCCGCACGAACCGCTTTGACGGCCACCGGACCGAACGTGATGTTGGGCACGAACCGACCATCCATCACGTCACAGTGGATCCAGTCGGCGCCTGCTTTCTCCGCGTCTCGAACCTCGTCAGTCAACTTGCCAAAGTCAGCGCTGAGGATTGAGGGGGCGATGCGAACGGGTCGGCCGGAGTGCATGGGCCCGCATACACCGGATGGGGCGGCCAGCAAACGGCGCGACGCGGGCGCCTGCACCGAAACCGACCGGCGTGTGGTAGGGTGATGGCCTCGGAACTCCCATGATCACGCGCCCGCTAGGCAAGCAAGACTACGACCACATCGTCCAGGTCATCGACAAATGGTGGGGCGGCCCGACCAGCGCGCTCGCCCACCCGATCTTCTTCTACGAGCTGGGTTCGCTGGCGCGAGTCGTCGAGCACGACGGGATCATGGTCGGCTTTCTATTCGGATTCATCGCGCCTGGGCCACCCAAAACGGGCTACGTGCACCTGGTTGGCATCCACCCCGACTACCGGCGCCGAGGCGTGGGCAAGGTGCTCTATCAAACGTTCGAAGAAGACTGTCGGCGGGCGGGCTGCGCCAGGCTGAAGGCGATTACGACGAGCGGTAACGAGGGCTCGATCGCCTTTCACAAGGCTACCGGGTGGACGATCTCGCACGTCGACGACTACGCCGGGCCCGCGCGGCCTCGCGCCGTCTTCAACAAGACGCTGTGACGCCGCTGCCGTAGCCCATGAGCGCCGCGCCATCGTCGGACCCCGCCGTACCCGGCAGCGCACCGGCGCACCGCGCACGAGCGATGCTCGCGGGAGCGTTGCGCATGCTCCAATCGGAGAATCTGCGGAGCGCGGTCATCGATCGAGCTGTCGATGCGATCGCCCGGGGCAGCAGCCTGCTCTACGAAGTTGAGCACAGCGCCGACAACCGCGCTGAGCACCTTCAGCTCGCCGTGGAAGCGCTGAGTGAAGGACTCGGCGCTCTGCAGACCGACACCCCGATGCCCGCGTCGTTCGATCAGGCGTGCGGGGACGTCGCCAGGGCGCTGGCGCTCCTGTATCCCGCCGTGCAGGCACACACACGGCCACGCCGTAATGTGATGTTTCACTCGGCGGCACCCACGGTGTCCGACTCCGACGCGGGGCGAGGTCCCCGCACGGAACCGCTCGCGCCGAGCACCGCGCCACTCGGTCCACCGCCGGGTCGCCAGCGTCTTCCGTCGCAGCCGGATCCGGCAGCCGGGCAGCGGCGCCGGGCGATGCGCTCGCTGATCGAGGTCGACATCGGCGTCGCCAGTCAGTCGCACTTCTACGCAGGGCTGTCCCATGACATGTCGACGGGAGGCGTGTTCGTAGCCACCGAGGCGCCTCGCAATCCCGGAACACCGGTCACGCTCTACTTCGCGCTTCCCAGTGGCCAGATCGTCGAGGCGAAGGGCACCGTGGCGTGGACGCGGCCCGCAGACCTGGCTGGCCCAGCCGGCATGGGCGTTCGATTCGAGGACTTGGCGCCCGAAGAGCTACAGGCGATCGAGGCGTTTTGCGCCAACGGCGAGTCCCTTCACTATTCCTAGGGTACGCGCGCAACCCACTTCTGCTGTAGACTTCGCCACATGCCCTCTAACCTCGACCTCGGACAACTCCGCCAAATCGGGCTGTTCGGTGCGCTGACCGAGGAGGCGCTGGGTCACTTCGTGGACAGCCTCGAGGTGCAGGAGTACTCACCGGGACAGCAGGTTTTCGTGGAAGGTCAGCAGGCCAGCGAGTTCTTTGTGCTGTTGAACGGCGAGATGGAAGTGCTCAAGAAGAGCCGGGCGGGCGTGGAGGCCCGGGTCGCCATGTTGGGACCGAGCGACTGGTTTGGAGAGATGAGCATCTTGGATGTTCAGCCGCGCTCAGCAACGGTCCGCGCCCTTGCCCCATCTCGAGCGCTTCGAATTACGGCGGCTGATCTCGACGCGCTGTACCGTCGCGACCTCAAGTCGTACGCGCTGGTAGTACTGAACATCGCGCGCGAGCTGTCACGACGTCTCCGCGTCATGGACTCGCTGCTCGCCGACTTCGTCGGAGTAACAGAGCAACGTCGCACGGGCGGGTGATCGCCGGCTTAAATCGTGGCTGAACCCGGCGAGCCACCGCTGCCACCCGCGCCGCTCGACCCGGCTGCTCCCGCCGAGCCGCCGGAGCCGCTCGACCCAGCGGCGCCTGCTGAACCGCCTGACCCACCCGACCCGCTGGTGCCACCTGACCCGGGCGAACCTCCGGCACCGCCAGCCCCACCCAAGCCTCCGGAGCCGCCCAAGCCTCCGGAGCCGCCCAAGCCTCCGGAGCCGCCCAAGCCTCCGGCGCCACCCATGCCTGCGGAGCCGCCCAAGCCGCCCAAGCCGCCCACGCCCCCGCCGGCTGCACCGGCCTCACCATTGCTCCCGGACGAGCCCCCGGAACCGGCCACGCCGCTCATGGCGCCGCCGCCCGCAGCGCCGCCGTCAGGTGGGCCGCTTCCGCCCGAGCCCGCCGTGAACCCACCGCCGGCACCACCGCTCGTATTCGAGAGGCCGCCGCCGCCTTGATCCGACCCGGCTGCACCGGCGCTGCTGGCACCGCCCCCCCCGCCGTCGGCGGATGGAGGCTCGGGCTGCGGGTTCAGGCTACAAGCCGCGAACCCACAGCCGAGCAGAACGGCCCAGACAACGCGCTTCATCCGCCCGAAACGGAACCTCCCGAGCCACCGCTACCGGCCGCACCGGCATTGCCCGCCGAGCCGCCGGAGCCCGAATTTCCGCCGCTACCTGAAGCACCACCGCTGCCGCCCGAACCGCCGCTCGCACCCGAACCACCCGAGCCGCCGCTCGCACCGGAGCCGCCGGTGCCGCCGCTCGCACCGGAGCCGCCCGAGCCGCCGCTCGCACCCGAGCCGCCGGTAGCCCCCGAGCCCGCTGTCGCGCCAGAACCGCCAGCTCCGGAGCCCGCTGTCGCGCCAGAGCCGCCAGCTCCAGCTGCACCGCTCGACCCGGCCGAACCGCCGCTCGCCGAGCCGCCTACCGAACCGCCGCCGGTACCTCCGAAGCTGGTGGTGCCACCTGTGCCGCCCGTAGCGGCGCCAGCGCCACCGCTAGTACCCCCGTAACCCGCGCCGCCCGAGCCGGCTGCACCGCCCGAGCCGCCGGAGGACGCCGAAGGCGGTTCAGGCTGCGGGTTGAGACTGCAACCAATCGGTACGATCGTCAGTGCGACCGCATAAAGAAACGCGCGTTTTAATCCCATGGCTCCGGTGAGTCTGATGCACATGTTGGTCCATAGGCAACCTCTCGATACGCTCTGTTTCTTCGGCCGTGGTCGGCACAGCCTGGCACAGGGGCATGCGCGGCGTGTCACGGCAGCCTAACCGCGGCGTTTCCGAGCCTCCACCAACAGGCCCTCTAGCAATTCGGTATCGCCGGCTTCCAATCCATCGGCGATTTTTTCCATGTCGTCAGACAGGGTCCGTAGCGCCGTGGCGAGCTGGTCGGCGTTCGCCGCGAAAATATCGCGCCATACCGCCGGCGGTCCGCCGGCAACGCGGGTCGAGCTCGCATAGGACGGGCCGGCGACAGCGCTATGTCGATGGGCCCGTGCATCCAACGCGTTGGCGAGAATGTGCGGCACATGGCTGACCCACGCCATCGCCTCGTCATGGGCTTGCGGGGAAAGCGCCACGGGAACGGCGCCGAGCGCCTCCAGAGCGCCCCTCACCCGAGCCACCGCCCGCGCCTCGGCGAGCCCTTCGCACACCACCCAGCGACGATCTCGAAACAAGTCGGGGGATGCGTGGCGACGACCACCGATGGGGTGCCCCGCCATCGGGTGACCCCCAACGAAGTGTAGCGCCACGGGCGACTGGGCCGCGGCGCTCATGATCGAGCGCTTGGTCGAGCCGCAATCGGTCACCGCAGCGGCCCGGTGCACGTGGCGCAGGGTCGACTCGATCCCGGAAACCGGCAGCGCCAGGACGACCAGGTCCGCCTCAGCAGCAGCAGCCGCCAGCTGGCGGTGATCGGTGCCTCCGAACTCGCTCACCCAGTCGCTGTACTGCGCCTCAAGCGGCCGGACATCGAACCCGATGACGGTGGCGCCGGCGCGCTTGAGACCCTGGGCGATCGAGCCACCGATGAGTCCCAGCCCAACGACGACGACCCGGCCGACGGTCATTGTCGAACGGCCGAGCCGATAGCCCTTAGCTTCTCGGCCAGCGTCGACGCTTCGTCCCAGAGCAGCGTCGCCGGAAGCCGCGAACGCTCACCTGACGGACCCACCCAGACGCGCAGGATGACGCCATCGGCACCGGCGGCTACGGCGGCGCAGGCGATCGCTGCGCAGTAGCGGCCGCGCTGAGCGATCGTCGGAACATCTACAACAATCGGCAAGTGAGTGCGGATCTTCGCGCGGGCGATCGCGGCGATCTCAAGCGTGCGCGCACCGTTCGGATACTCGCCGCCGGCTTCCAGCATGACCACCGATCCGTCGCCGCGGTCGAGCTCTCGGTCTGCGGCTCCGATCCAAGCGTTCGCACCCCAGCTCGGCTGTCGCGACACGAAATTGACGGTAAAGCGCGTCGCGATGGGCCGCGGATGCAGAGACAAACACGCCAGGGAACCGACGTCATCCGGAACCCGCTGATCGCGCACGACCGCAGCGTCGAACGGTCGCCCCGCTGCGACTTCATACGGAAGCTGGGTCGAGGGTGGCGGGTCGTCGCCGTTCACGTGCGAGACACCGACCGGCTC
>JAUIKB010000938.1 GCA_030430975.1 Polyangia bacterium | reverse complement strand
GCCAAAGCTTATCGCCCCAGTCGCGAAGCGTTTGACGATTTCTGCTGCCGGCTCCACCTCGTCCAGCGGGACAGGCTCACCCGTGGGTTTCAGGTCCCACATTCCGCGGAGCGTGATCAGTCCGCGGGCTTGCTCGTTGATTTCCCGTGAGAACTCGGCATAGCTCGCGTGGTCGTCGGTCCGCGCTGCCCGCTGCAGAGACGCAACCGTCTTCGGGCTCCAAAGGTGACGTTCAGATTGGGCCCGATAATGGTACTGGCCACCTATCGGTAAGCGTCGCGTGGTCTGTGCGAACGCGGCCTCGTGGCGCAGCCGGCATTCAGCGGCGATCACTTCTAGATCGATGCCGGAGATTCGTGTCGTGGTCCCCGTGAAGTAGCGGTCGACCAGCTGCTTCGACAGTCCGATAGCCTCGAAGATCTGCCCGCCTTGGTATGACTGCAGTGTGCTGATGCCCATCTTGCTCATGACTTTGAGCAGGCCTTTGCCGACGGCCCGCACATAGTGCTTGTGTGCAGTCGCAACGCTCGTGATTCCCGGCACCTGGCCGGTCTCGACGAGTTGTTTTATCGTCTCAAGGGCCAAGTACGGGTTGACCGCGCTGGCGCCGTAGCCGCAGAGCAACGCGAAGTGGTGGACCTCGCGGGCCTCACCGGATTCGACTATCAAGCCGAGTTTCATGCGGGACCCGGCGCGACACAGGTGCTTGTGTACGGCCGCCGTCGCGAGCAGGCTGGGGATCGCGGCCATGCGTTCGTTGACTCCGCGGTCCGACAGGATGACGAGTCCGTGCCCGTTAACAACGGCGACCGACGCCAATCGGCAGAGCTCATCGAGCGCCGCCTTCAAGCCGTTCACACCCTCGCGATACGCGTAGACCATCGGCAGCGTGGGCGGCCGGCGGATGTGCTTCATCTGTGAATGCCGCAGTTTCGCAATGGCCGCGTCGGACAGCACAGGCTGCCCCAGCTCGATCATTTGCGCTTGGTCAGGCAGCTCGAAGAGCAGGTTGCCCTCGCCGCCCACGTACATCTTGAGGCTCATCACGAGCTCTTCTCGAATGGGGTCGATCGCGGGATTGGTCACCTGCGCAAAGTGTTGCTTGAAGTAGTTGAAAAGCAGCTGCGGTTCGTCGCTCAGCACGGCCAGCGGTACGTCGGTGCCCATGCTGCCGGTGGCTTCTTTTCCGGTCTCCGCCATCGGTACGAGCAGCGTGTTCAGCTCCTCGCGTGTGTAACCAAACGCCGCCTGTCGGCGCATCAGTGGAAGCTGTGGCTGACTCTGCTCGACGTCGGTGGGTGGCGGAATGTCGCGTAGCCGGATCTTGTTGTCGCGTAGCCATTTTCCGTACGGTTGGATCGAACTGATGCTGCGCTTTATCTCGTCGTCTTCGATAATCCGGCCTTCCTCCAAGTCGGCCAGAAACATGCGGCCCGGTTCGAGACGGCCTTTGCGTTCGACGTTGTCGGGGGGCGTTTCGAGTACGCCCACCTCGGAACCCAGAATAATCAGACCGTCCTTGGTCAGCGTCCAACGACCGGGGCGCAGACCGTTTCGGTCCAACATGGCGCCGATCTGTTTGCCGTTGGTAAAAGCCAGCGCCGCCGGGCCGTCCCAGGGTTCCATCAGGCACGACTGGTATTCGTAGAACTCGCGTTTGTGCGCTGCCATATGGGCATCGTTTTGCCAAGCCTCGGGCACGAGCATCATCATCACGTGAGGCAGGCTGCGCCCCGCGTGCATTAGCATCTCGGCTACGTTGTCGAGGGTCGCCGAGTCGCTCAGTCCTGCCGCCACCGTCGGCAACACGTGCCGTACGTCGTCTCGGAAGATGCTGCCGTCAAAGAGCTGCTCCCGGGCGTTCATCCACGAAATGTTGCCGCGAACTGTGTTGATCTCGCCGTTGTGGCATAGGACCCGAAAGGGTTGGGCAAGTTCCCAGGTGGGAAATGTGTTGGTGCTAAAGCGTTGGTGCACCATGGCGAGTGCGCTCGTTAGGCGCGGGTCTTCCAGATCGCGGTAGAACTTGCCCAGCTGACTTGCAAGGAGCAACCCTTTGTAGATCATGGTTCGCGACGACAGGCTCGGGATATAAAAGCGCCCGCGCTCTGACATGGACGACTGCTGAATCGTGCGCCAGGCCCACTTGCGAATCACATAGAGCTTGCGCTCAAACTCCGCGGAGTCAGCCAGGGTAGAACCGACGAAGACCTGAAAGATGCGAGGGGCGGTCTGTTTCGCAACCGGCCCGCACGCGTCTGGATCGACTGGGACCTCGCGCCAACCGAGGAGCCGTTGACCGCAGCCGAGGATCTTGTCCTCTAGGATGCGTTGGCACTGCTGCAGTTGGTCCTCGTCCGCCGGGAGGAACACGCAACCAACACCGTATTCGCCGGGTTCGGGGAGCGAGAAGCCGAGTTCACCAGTTACCTCGCGCAGGAATGAATCGGGTAGTTGAAGCAAGATGCCCGCGCCATCACCCGTGAGGGGGTCGCAGCCGGAGGCGCCGCGGTGCACCAGATTCAACAGGATGCGGACGCCCTTTTGAACGATGTCGTGGCTGGGTTCTCCACGTAGGTTCGCGACGAAGCCGATGCCGCAGGCATCTCGCTCGAATTGCGGGTCGTAAAGTCCTGAGGCGCTCGGTAGGGGCATCTGTCCGTATGCGCGCGAATGCGCGGTCGCTGATGTAGGAATCGAGCCGGCGGATGAGGTTCATCGCGTCCGGTGGAGTTGCGCTATTTGGCCACGAATTGACGCGCCGCGCAAGGCTATACGCGGGGCGCCTTAGACCGAAAGAAACCAAGTTTCCCGCGAAATATGCATCGTTTCGCGTGCAGGCCGTTGGGCGTGGTATGGCCGAACCATGCTTCAGGGGTCTCGTCTGGGTTCGTTCACGATGTTGGCGGTTTTGGTCGGCGCGTTGCTCGCCTGCAAGAAGAAGAAAGAACCGCCGCCGCCGCCTCCCGTCGTGGTCACGTCGGCAGCCCCCACCGGCCCGTGCGCTGGCGGAAAGAGCGACGATCCTAAGCCCGGCGAGTTCAAACCGGCGATCACTGCCTTCCAGGAGAAAAAGTACGAATCGGCTCAGAAGCTGTTCGACACG
>JAUIKB010000937.1 GCA_030430975.1 Polyangia bacterium | reverse complement strand
TGGTCGGCGTTCGATCAGGTTCGTGACGTAGGCCGACAGTGCCGTCCCCAGGAGCCCTTTTTTGAGGCGCTGCTCGACTGCACCGCTGCGGCTGCGTGTGCCACCGGGAAAAAACAAGTTGTGATATCCGTACTCGATCGCGCACGTCGCGTATTCCTTGAGCACGTCCTTGTACAGTCCGGCGGTCTTCTTTCGGTCCACTCGATACGCGCCGAGGTTGTTCATGAAGTACGAGATCAGAGGATTCGTGAACAGGTTCAGCCCTGCGCCGTATAAGAGCGGCGGGATGCCGATCGCGTGCGCCGCATAGCCGAGGGCGAGGGAATCCAGGTGCGACGAGTGTGTCGGAACGACCATCAGCGTGCCCACGTCGAGCAGCTTGCGCATGTGTTCGACCTCACCGCCCACCTCGACGTGGCGACGAAGTCCCTGTTTGAGTGAACCAGCTTTTGCAGCGGCAACCGCCTGGCCTGGGCTGGCGGCGTTCAACAGGAGCGATAGCGCGCCGGGAACTGCGGTAGTCGATAGCTTGTAGACGCGCTCGTCGAAGTTGCCGACGATTTCTGCTGCGAAGCGCTTAGCCATTTCGCCGAGCAGGCCGCGAAGCTCCGTGTCGGAGGCGCTGCTGAGGCGTCGCGCCACGCGCGTGTAAAACGCCGCGTCCTTTTGGGCCGCCGGCGAGCGGTCGCGTTCTAAACGTCTTCGCTCGTGATAGACGGTGTCGTTGACCAGCGTCTCGAGATGACCGTCGCCGCGCCTTCGGGCTTCGGCCGCGTAGCGGTCGACGATTCGACTCGTGACCTCGACTTGAATTCGTTCCCTGTCCTCGGGTCTCACGGGCTGAGCTTAACGCAGCGGCGGCGCGTTCCGGCAGCCATCTGACACCTGGCAGGCCTTACCCAGGGACTTTGCTCCAGACACGCACGATGAGCGTTCCCTTCGTAGTCCAAGGGGTCACGTCGATCCGATCCACGTCGTCTATCGAATCGACGGGTAGCCTGTGGAGGAGCCGCTCGGCGACGAAGACCCGACGAGCCTGGTGTGAGCCTAGCGCTGACAAATCGCCGCCTCGGACCACGAACGTGTTCATCTCGAACACCTCGAGCGCTTCCCCGCGACGAGCGCGAACGTCGCGCTCGATGGCGTTGAGCGTGGCGCGGCCAGCGACGGTTTCCTCGACGGTGATCATCTCCGGTGAAGTCTTGTCGCCTGCGTCGCGCTTCTTGTAGTCCAGCGTCTGCATCGCCCGTCGCACGCCGCTGGGCGCCTCGTCCTCGGTCAACTCCGCGTCGTGAATGGAAACGCTGCTGGCCCAACCCTGGCTTTTTGCCAAGACCTGCGCTTGCTTGGCCACGTCTTCGGCGATAGCCGCCATCGTTGCGTTGCCGGCGGTCGTTTCGGACAGCTCGATCTGGGGTGCCGACGCCTGGCGACGCATCGCCGCGCCTAGATCCTCGCCTTCTTTGGCGATTTCGTCGGCGATCGTGGCAAGGGTCTCCTGCCCAGCTGGCGCGTGTTCGATTTGAATGTCCGGCCCGGACATCTGCCGTGGGCGCGGCACCAACCCGGACGCGCGTCGGCTCAGCCGTTTGTTCGCCTTCCGTTTCTTCGTTGCCACCTCGCTTTAGTCTACGCTCGCCGGACCCAGGGCACAATCACGTTACCGGAGCACGCCCGCTCGACCCGGAACGGGCAGCCCCGTACGCCCCATTAAGTACTCATCTATGCCTGCCGCAGCGCGTCGACCGTCGGCGATGGCCCAAACGACCAGAGACTGGCCGCGCTGCATATCCCCCGCGCAGAACACCCCCGGCACGCTGGTCATGCAGCGGTCGTCGATCGCCACGTTGCCGCGACCCGTGAGTTGGAGCTCGAGCTGCTCGATGGGCCCAGCGCGAACCGGCCCCGTAAAACCCATGGCCAGCAGCACGAGATCCGCCTTCACGGTGAATTCGCTGCCCTCGATCGGTACGAAGCGCGGTGCCTCGAATCGAACCCGCACGCAGTCGATGCTCTTGACCCGGTCGCCCTCGCCGACGAAGCGGACCGCCGACGCGCTGAATTCACGCTGCCCGCCTTCTTCGTGGGAACTCGAGGTACGCAGGATGACCGGCCAAAGAGGCCACGGTTGAGCAGCGTGTCGTTCCTTGGGCGGCTCCGGCATGATCTCGAAGTTCGTGACGCTGGCCGCCCCCTGGCGGTGGCTAGTACCGATGCAGTCGCTACCGGTGTCGCCTCCGCCAATGACGACCACGTGGCGATCCTTGGCCAGGATCGCGGATTGTGCGGCGACCGTATCGCCAGCGACGCGCCGGTTCTGTTGCTCGAGAAAGTCCATTGCGAAGTGAACGCCCTTCAGGTCGCGGCCGGGTATGTCTAGATCTCGGGGCGTTCGGGCTCCGCCGGCGAGACAGCAGGCGTCGAACTCGTCGACGAGCGACCGCGCGCTGACATCCTCGCCCACGGCGACGCCCGGTCGGAATTCGACGCCTTCGGCGCGCATCTGGTCCAGCCGGCGTTCGACGATCGATTTCTCCAACTTGAAGTCGGGAATCCCGTACGTCAGCAAGCCGCCCAGTCGGTCGTCGCGTTCGAACACGACGACGTCATGTCCAACCCGCGCGAGCTGTTGCGCGCACGCAAGGCCGGCGGGTCCCGAGCCGACCACTGCTATGCGCTTGCCGGTGCGGCTGGCGCTGGGGGCTGGCTTTATTTGCTGGTTGGTAAATGCTGCGTCCGCTATGGACTTTTCGATCAGTTTGATGCTGACCGGGTCATCGTTGATGTTGAGCACGCACGCTTCTTCGCAGGGCGCCGGGCAGATGCGCCCGGTGACTTCGGGGAAGTTGTTGGTAGCGTGCAGGGCGTCGCTCGCCTCTTCGAAGTCAGATCTCCAAACAGCGTCGTTCCAATCAGGGATCAGATTTCCCAATGGACAACCGGTGTTGCAGAACGGCACGCCGCAGTCCATGCAGCGAGCCCCCTGCAGCTTCAGCTCAGCTGCCGGTACGGGTAGTTCGAACTCGCGGTAATCGCGGATGCGCTCGCTCGCCGGACGCTTCTTTGGGTTGAGCCGCGTATACTCGACAAAGCCGGTTATCTTACCCAT
>JAUIKB010000936.1 GCA_030430975.1 Polyangia bacterium | reverse complement strand
GCAAGCGCACCAAGCGCGGTCAGACTCGCGGCTGGCTCATCGACGCGGTCGGCGGCGGAGAGTTCGACACACACGGCGTCGCGCTAGGACCGATCGAAAACGGTCGGCTCGAGGCACAGCCGAGCCCCGCGGGCGGCGCACCGTCGGCGAGCGTCGCGTCCAACGCCCCCGCAAAGCCCGCGATGGGCGGCGATCTACCGACGCAGCCCACGGACGACGAGCTGCGTATCGCTCTGTCTAAGCTCGAGACCGGCACCCGCAGCTGCTTCACGGAAAACACCGCCAAGAGCGGTAACGTCACGGTGCGCGTCGAAACGACCCTGTCGGCGAAGTTCGACGATTCCGGCAAGCTCACCGCGCTGACGTTCAACCCGCCGCTCGCGCCAGCGGTCAACGCCTGCGCTCAGGCGCTGGTCAAGACCGTGAGCGTATCGAAGACGGAGTTCGGCGCGACCAAGACGCGCGTGATCGCGCTGAACCGCTAGCCGTGCTTTCGGGGACGGCCCGGTGATCGGGTGTCGGTGATCGCGTAACGGTGATCGGTTGTCAGGTATAAGGCTCGGGCGTGGGGCGCGGAGGTTGATGGCCGTTGGTGGACGCGCGGGCTGGGCCGCCCTGCTCGGTGCGGTTGCGTGTGCGCCAGACGCGGTCGCGCCGCAGAGTGCAGAACCACCGGTTCGGCCAGCAGCGGTGTCGACCGCGACAGCGTCAACCACGGTCGACGCTGCGCCAACACCGTCGGCTTCCGCCTCACCGAGCCGGGCAGCTCCGCCGTGGCGACCCGTCACACAGCATGGCTTCTCCTCTCTGGTCGGGCCGAGCCGCGTCGGAGCGCTCGGCGCTCGCATCGCCTGGGTGGAGCAAGACGCGATTCGATGGGACTGCCGCTACCGCCTTTCGGACACCGTGAACGCTGTCCAGCACGTCCATCTCTACGGCGATGACACCGCCTTCGCTTGGGTGAGCGTCGGGGTCCAGGCATCGCTGTGGATGCGGTGGACGGCGCAGGCGGGGCGATGGACCGACGTTGCCGGGGGCGGCGTTGCCAAGCGAACGACGGTGCTGCATGCCTCGGATTCGACGTCGCGCTTATGGGTGTTCAGGCACGAGCCGTTGGTGCAAGGAGGGATCGACTGGGCTGTATTGCGGTTAGGGGAGCGGGACGAGCGTCTGCGCCTGCAGGCCGACCCCGACGGATGTGTGGGCAAGGGCGTGATGTTCTTGGACTGGGTGGTGGGACCTGCGGATACGGCTACTCTTCTGTGCGAGCGCGGCGTCGAGCAGTGGCATCGCAAGCCGGGGGCCAAAGCGTGGAGTCACCAGTTCGTGGCGCTACCGGCTAGCTCGACTCTTCAAGCGGCCTGGGCGTCGTGTGGCACCGCGGTCGCGCGGGGGCGTCTCGCTAGGGATGGCGGCGATGTGGACGTGATCGTCCCCGCCAAGCGGCGAGGCACGCTGGTTGCCCGGCTCGGGCAAGGGAAGTGGAAGTCGGCGTCGCGGCTGACGGACCACGTTGTGTCCGGCCACGTCTCTAGCTTCCGGGGTCAGTGGTTTGCGACGGCGCATGGGACGAGCGGCAACTGCAAAACGCGCCTGTGGCGACGCGCCGGCAACGAACTGAAGGCCCAGGGAGCCGCCGTTTTGGGCAAGGCGGTACGCGTGCTCGCCGATGCCGAAGGCTGGCCGGTGGTCGTTACCGATGCCGCCATCTTGCGCTGGCGGCGGGGCGCACCGCAGATCGAGCGTGTTCCGGTGGGACCGGTGAGTGACGCCACAATGGTGGGCGAAGACCTGTGGCTATCCACGAGTCGCTGGATGGCTCAGCGTTCGTATCGAGAGGTCGGGTCCCCAAAGAGCGACTGTTGGTCAGACTCGGCAGGGGCTCAATAGCCGCGGCTCTTCTGGCGTCGTCGTCCTGATAATTAACCGCATGGCAACTAAGCTAGCCGGTGTACGGTTTCGTGAGTTGTGGCCAGCAGCGGACGTCGGGATGAACGCCTGGTGTTCAGGGTTCTCCCACGCCAGGAACTCTGCGCGCACCCGGCTCTGATCGCAGCGACGGCGTCCGCCGCTCGAGCGCTATGGTTGCCGGCGTGAGGAACTGCATCGAGCCGACGCATATGTGCCGATCGAGCTGCACGAGGCGCTGTGGGAGCAGGGTGCCACGCGGGCCGGACGCAGGGACTCGTTGTGATGACGCCCGACGGGAGCCGGCTTGGGGCGTTCGGGTCAGCTGGAACCGGACCCGGGCAGTTCCTGGACGGTCACGATCTCGCCGTCGACTCCCGCGGGGCGGTCTACGTTGGCGCGCTCAACGGGCGTGTGCTGCAGAAGTTCGATCGGGTCGAGTAGCAGCGAGCGTCTGCAGGACGTCTGGGCGACTCGAGCCTGTAGGGGAGCTTGGAATGCACCTGCGCACACGGCGTTCACTCACGCCATAGCCAGCTCCGACTCCGACTCTACTGCGCGACGCGCGCCCGGAAGTGTCGCGACGCGGACCACAGCGTGTCGCGATGGCTACGCCACGCCGCCCACGACGCGACATCCCGTTTATCGATCGGCGTGCGACGCTTGGCCGCATTGCTGTAGACGACGAACAGGTACCCATCGCATCCGCGCTTGGCGAGCGTTTCGAGTAGCGCCACGTCCTCATCCAGCAGTCGCCCCTGGGCGCGAAGACTCGTGGGGCGGTAGCCGAGGTGTCGCGGACTGCCGTTCTCGTCATACAGCACCGTTTCAGGAGCGCTCCTGAGAACCCGGAGGCAAATCGCCACGTCGACACCGGAAAGCGTGCGCCGCTTGGCTGCCGGCGTTGTGACCAGGCGTCGCGTGTCGATGACGAGGTGTGGGCGTCGCCCGACCGCCTCCACCGGATGCAGGATGTCCGAGGCTGAGCTGGCGTCGAACAACACGCCGTCCCAGTCCGGATCGGCAGCCACGCTCCGCAGCGAGTCTCGCAGTCGTACGCCCATTTCGAACAGCAGCTGCTGCTCGGGACGCGGCATTTCAAACAGCCGGGTCCGATCCGTGAACCAGTCGCACAGGCCCTCGAACGTATTCGTGGTGATTCTGCGTACCTGACGCAGGCTGACGCTTGGCGACATGTGCG
>JAUIKB010000935.1 GCA_030430975.1 Polyangia bacterium | reverse complement strand
GCATCTGCGTGCCTGGCACACCGGTCGTGTGCGACGCGGCCCCTCACTGCGTTTCCGTTTGCGACATGGCTGACGGTACGTGCGTCGTGACGGCGCAGGACGCCGACGGTGACGGTCAGGGCACCACCCAGTGCCTTGAGGCGCCGGGGATGGACTGCGACGATTCGAACCCGGACGTGTACGACGGCAACCCTGAGGTGTGCGACGGGTTCGACAACGACTGCAACGGAAAGGCGGACCTGTTCGACGGGCTGACGCTGGGCGGGGCGTTTCAGCAACTCGATGCGGGTAGTAACATCGACGACGCTGGCTTCGACGTCGCGTGGAGCGAGACGTCGCAGCAATATGCGGCGGCGTACGTTATGGACGGCAGTGTTAGAGTTCGGCGCTTCGGCGCTTCGGGAGTGCCGGTTGGGTCGACTACCATCGTCGTGTCGGTGGGGAATGATGACGGTGGAATAGCTGCAGCGTCGCCATCTATCGCTTGGGGAGGCGATCGGTTTGGTGTGGTCTGGGAGGCAAAAGCTGGGTCTGCCCGGGAGGTACACTATGCGGGCATCAGCGCTGACGGGACGCTGTTGGTCGGACCCATGCGCATCACCGCTGCGGACGGAAAGCTGAGTGAGTCGCCGGGTATCGCCTGGAGCGGTGATCACTTCTTCCTCGTGTGGGAGGATTCGCGGAAGTCGACGGTTGGGCTCAGGGCTTTCCGCATCAAGCGCGACGGCACGCCCTTCGCTAGTGCGGGTTCGAAGGACCTGAGCAGTGGCACGCGCATCGACTGGCACCCGCACATCGCCGTTTCGGGAGGTGTGGTCGGTGTAAGCTATGCGCGCGACGCGCTCTCCGGCGATGTAGGCTTCATGCGGATCGCCGATAGAGCTACCGGGATAGATGTGCTGACCGATGTAAAGCTTCCTGGTACGACATTCCTAGACCAGCGCGTAGCCGCAACGTCGAGTCACTTTGGTATCACTTGGGACGGGCCAAACGGGGAAGCAGGTGGCGTGCACATCGTCCCGAACACGGGCGGCGCGGGATGCACGAGCAGTATCCCCAGCGGACGGATTGCCGATATTGGTGCTGTAGCAGGAGGATTCGTCTACTCGCTGCGGGATGCCGGCCTAGATTCGCTGAATGTTGGTGGGCTCGATACCTCGTGTGCTGAGACGTTTCCCACTCGTCAGGTGCCTGTCCCCAAAACACTGCCCAGCACGTACGCATTGGCGGTCGTCGGGCAATCGACAGGGTACGGTCTCGTGATCTCGGATGCATCCAGTTCCGAATCGCTACACGCCCGCGCCGTGACGGACTTGATCTGCAAGTAGCTCGAGACGCGACTCGGGCGGGCCGGCTACTGGCTCGCTCGAATCGCTTTTTCCTCTTGGCCGAGCGCTCCGATGACCTCCATCGAGCGCTCGGCTATCGCTTTGTAGGCTCTGGGCGAGGGTTTCTGTTTGATCAACTCACCGAAGTCGAGCGGTTCTCCAAACACCACATTGATGCGTCTGCCAGTACCGTCGAAGTTGCTCTTAACCTGCTGTTTCAGATCGTTGATGAGCCCGTTGATGAACACCGGAATGACCTGCACGCCTGCGCGGTGAATGATGCGTCCGATTCCGCTCTGAGCTGGGAGGAACGTATAAGGGTCGTCGTCCGTCTTCCGTGTGCCTTCTGGGTGAATGCCGACGAACGCTCCTCCGCGCTTGAGCATGAAGACCATCTCGTCGAGCGAAGCGATGTTAAGCGGCACGCGCTTCCGTTCCCGATAGATCGGCGGGTACATCGCGAAAAAGCTCATGAGACCGTTCACCGCGAAGCCGAGAGGATTATCGTAGAAGAAATTCGCGCGCACCGGGAACACGATCCGATGAGGCATTCCGCGCGCGACCATGTAGCTCGTGATCACGTACAGATCGAAGAAGCTGCGATGATTAGAGACGCAGACGAAGCTCTTGGACGGATCCAGTACCGGCAGTCGGTCTGCGTGGTGAAACTCGGTGAGGTTCTGGGTACACAGCTGGATCCAGCGCGCGCCTATGTTGCGCTGGCAGAAACGCATCGTCTGGTCGATCGCACCCGGTTCGAGCGTGCGTCGTATCGCGCGGATTTGTGCTCGCTCGATGCGATTGATCTTGTCGCCGGCTTTCGCGATCAGGTCGGGTCGATCCATGCGAGTTTTCGTCTAGCGTTGCCCCCAATCTGGCGCAAACACTGCGCGTGAGCCTCGCCGCACCGTGACTATTTAGTCAGGTTTGTCCCCGCGAGTCGCACGCATTGGCAACGATCCGGGCAGCATCGAGCCTTCTTCACTCGCAGGACTAGAAGGTGACACCCGGACGAAAGCGCTTGAGGTTGTCCCGGTATTCACGCGCGCGCGAGTGCACGAGCAGGTCTTGGACGAAGACGGAGCCGATACTCAGCGTGGTCCCAGCGCCGATGCCCGTCAGCGTGTCTTCTTCCAGCACCAGTCCGATAGCGGCCGTAATGAGCCCTAGTCCCATGAGCGTCAGTTCGGCGATCTCGAGGGCCGAAACCGTTGCGTTGACGCCGTTCATCCGCTCCAGCTCGTCACGTTGAAACGCGGCGGGACTATCGGAAAGCTGCGTATCGAACGTGTCCACACGCGCCGGGCTGCCGAAGGCAAACGCGGCGCCCGCGATCAGCTGCAGTGCGCCGACGCCGAGCATCGGATACGCCGCGCCGCGGCCGGCATCTTCTTTGCTCAGCCAAAGCGCCGAACCACCGCCGATGAGCGCGGCGCCGGTTGCCATGAAGCCGTAGCCGCCGCGGATTTCTCCGTCGAAGTACGCATGCATGTGTTCACGCGCGAGTTCCGTCGATCCGTGTGACTGCGCTCTCGCCGATGTGGCACCGAGAACTATGGCTATCGAGCATAGCGCCACCGCACCCCTGATACCCATCAGTTCTGCGATAGCACGTCTTCGAACAGGATGTCGATGTAGCCAGGATCAGGGACCAGTCCGCCGATGCGCTCGACGACATGTCGGGCGATGCCGGGTCGGTCGACATCCGGTCGCTTGAGCGTCAGCGTCAGCGTCGGATGCGGCTCCAGATCGCGCTCCTCGTTGAAGGTCTGCTCGAGGCGGTAAC
>JAUIKB010000934.1 GCA_030430975.1 Polyangia bacterium | reverse complement strand
AATGAACTTTCGCACTACACCGACTGGACCATCGGCCACGTGCACTCTGGGGCTCTTGGCTGGAACGGACTGATGGCGGCCGGCATGCCGAAACCGAAGCTGATCGTCGCGTCCGCACGCCTGCCTGTTACGATGACGCGAAAGGCTGACGGCTGGGAAGTCAACCCGAGTACGGGCGGACTGGTGACGGCTCTGAAATCCGTCGCCGAGCGACGTGCGTTTCACTGGCTGGGGTGGCCGGGTGCGCACGTTGCTGACGCGGATCGCGCCGGCGTTCGTGAAGAGCTCAAGCGGCACGGTAGCGCTCCAGTCTTCATCACAAAGAACGAGATCACCGGGTTTTATGAAGGCTTTGCGAACCGTGTGCTGTGGCCGCTGTTTCATAACCTGTGGGGTCGATCGCACTTCGATCGAACCGCGTGGCGTGCCTACGAGCGGGTCAATCGCCGCTTCGCCGACGAGCTGATCGCGCTGGCGAAACCCGGTGATGAGGTCTGGATTCACGACTACCAGCTCGCCCTCGTGCCGAGGATGCTGCGCCGCGCGGGCTTGAAGTGTCCGATCGGCTTTTTCCTACATATTCCGTTTCCGTCAGCCGAGACGTACCGCTCGTTGCCGGTGCGCGAAGAGATCCTGCGCGGGATGCTCGGCGCCGATCTACTTGGCTTTCACACGTACGAATACGTGTCCCACTTCCGAAACGCGTGCTTGCGCGTGCTCGGCGTCGAGTCCGACCCCGACCGACTGCATTTACCCTCGCATTCGGCGCGGCTGGCTGTGCTGCCCATCGGCATCGATCCGGTCGAGATCAGCCAAATGGCGGCGTCGCGTGCTGCCGGGCAGGAATTCGCAAGCTTGATGAGCACGTACCCGGGTAAACGCATCATCGTCGGAGTTGACCGCCTCGACTACACCAAAGGCATTCCACAGAAGCTACTGGCGTTTGAGGAATTTCTGCGTGCATATCCCAAATGGCGTCAAAAGGTCGTGCTCATTCAAATCGCTGCGCCTTCGCGCACCGCCGTCGAGGAGTATCAGGCGCTCAAACGAGAAGTGGACGAGCTGGTCGGACGCATCAACGGTAAGTACGGATCGCCCAGCTCGATGCCGGTCGTATACGTCAATCAAAGCGTTCCCCGGGCGCGGCTGGTCGGGTTGTATCAAGCAGCCGACGTTGCGTTGATCACGCCCGTACGCGACGGCATGAACCTGGTCGCGCTCGAGTACGTCGCGGCACGTGGCGACCGAGGAGGCACGCTGATTTTGAGCGAATTTGCCGGAGCAGCGCATTGCCTGCCGGGAGCGAAGCTAGTCAGCCCTTACAACGGGCAGCAGATGACGCTCGCGATCGCCGAAGCACTGTCACAGGAGTCTCCGGACATGGAGGCCTTCGCCCACATGCGCGACTTCGTGAAGCAAAACACGTCGATGGTTTGGGCGAATCGCTTTCTCGATCTGCTCGAAGCATCGACCGAAGACGCGCGCAGCAAGCCGTCCCGGTTGGACTTCGCGACGGCGCCGCTCAAGGAACGCGTTCGGCGTGCTAAGCGGCCACTGTTGTTGCTGGACTACGACGGGACGCTGCGTCCGTTCGTGCTCGACCCATCCGACGCGACCCCGGGACAGCGCATCCGAGACGTGCTGGCGGCGCTGTCGGCCAGGGCGACGGTCTACGTCATCAGCGGCCGACCCGCCGACACGCTCGACGAATGGCTTGGGGATCTGCCGATCGGCCTGGTTTGCGAACACGGGCTTTCCATCAAGCCCGCCGGCGCCGAGTGGGAGCGCAACGAGCGGGTGTCCGTCGCCGCGCTCAGGCGTCTTGTCCAGCCGATCCTGGAGGAGGCGACGATGCGCACCCCCGGCAGCCGAATCGAGTACAAGAGCGCGGCGGTAGCTTGGCATTATCGCGGTGCGGATCCCGAGTACGGCAGCTTTCAAGCAAACGAAATGCTCGCGCGGCTCACCGACGCTCTCAAGCGGCGGCCGTACAACGTGCTCAAAGGCAATCGAGTCATCGAGGTGCGACACGAGAGCGCTAGCAAGGGACGGGCTACGGCCAGTTTGCTCAAGCGCCACAAGGATTGTGACTTCTTGTTCTGCGCCGGCGACGACCGGACCGACGAAGAGATGATGGACGCGGTACCAAAGAGCTGGGAGGAGCGCTCTGTAACGTGCTGGGTCGGCAGCGCGAACTCCCACGCGTCTCGCTGGGTCGAATCAGCCGAACAGATGATAGGCCAGCTCGAGCAGCTAGCCGGCGTGTGGACAAAGCGCCGCAAGTCTCGTTGAGGGGTGCGATTTCGCCAGCGAAGCGCTAGATATTGAAGATGGGTCGACTGCGCTTTTCGCTGCTCGGATTTCCGGTTGAAGTACAGCCGGGCTTCTGGCTGCTCGCCGCGCTGATCGCCATGACGGGCGCCCAGGATCTAGCCCGAGGCACGGCGCTGTTTGCTGTGGTGCTGGCCAGCGTGCTGGTCCATGAACTCGGCCACGCGGCCGCCGCCAAGCTGTTTGGTCAGACGCCTCGCATCGCGCTGCATATGATGGGCGGACTGACGTCGTTTCAACCCAGCCTTGACCTCAACAGCCGACGCCAGATGGTCATCACCGCGTCAGGACCAGCGGCAGGATTTCTGCTGGGGACGGTTGCTCTGGTGGGGCTCGTGCTGGCTTCAGCTCTCGGTGTCGGCGCGGGGCCGGCAGAGCCGCTGTGGCACTGGGTGCTGGTGCGCCTGTGCTTCGTGAACTTTTTCTGGTCGGTGATCAATTTGCTCCCGGTGTTGCCGTTCGACGGTGGTCAGCTCCTGTCGCTCGCGCTGGGTCCGCGACGTCGCATGCTTACAGCGACGATTTCGCTCGCCGTGGGGCTCGGCGCCGCAGCCCTGTTCCTCGTCTACCTGCGATCGATTTTCGGAGCCGTGATCTTCGGCCTGGGTGGTGTCTCCAACTACCTTGCCGCCCGCAAGGCCGCCCAGCTGGTGAAGAATCCAGAGGTGCTCGAGGAGGGCCTGCTCCGCGCCCGCGAAGCGCTTGACGCCGGTCAGCACGAAGTCGCCATTCGAATCGCGCGTGCGGTACGGGACGCGGCCCCAAACCCGGATATCGTACGCC
>JAUIKB010000933.1 GCA_030430975.1 Polyangia bacterium | reverse complement strand
CTCGACCGAGTCCGCGCCCAAGGAGACGAGCGTCCCATGCGCAACAGCTCCAACGCGATGGCGGAACTCAAGTCATTGCTCGAAGCGCGCGCTCCGCTGTACGCGCAGGCGGATCACACGGCGGACACGAGCGACCGCTCCGTGGTGGAGACCGTGCAAACGCTGGTGCGGGCGGTCGGTGGGCCGTCGATCGCGGAGCTCGCTACCAGCGAACCGTGACCTTGGGCGGTTGAATCTCCGCGTCGGCTTTGCCGAGTTCGACGACGACCTTTATCGTCGTCGAACCGTGCTTCTGATCGTCCAGATCGACGTCGGCGGCCAGCGTCAGATCGACACGCGGTACGATCTGCTCGGCACGAAGCGCTTTGACGACCTCGGGGGGGCCTTCGACGGTGACGTCGACCGTGCGCGGCGTGGTGCGTCCGCCCGTGACGCCGACGACCTCGACCGGACGGTTAGAAAACGTTGCCTGCGTCACACGTCGAGTGACCGTGACCGTGACCGACGCATTCCGATCGCCGATGTACGACGTGCGATTTGGAGCCGCATCGCTGGCTACCTGGCGCGTATAGGTACCCTTCGTCAGGCCGGTCACGTCGAATGCTGCGAGTCTCACGAACTGCATCACCTTTACCAGTCGCAGCGGTCCCCTGACGGTGAAGTACTTCGGATTGACGTCCGGTTCGCCCTTCACGATGAAGCCCTCGGCGGGCTTGCCGGTTATTGAAGCTTGGACTGGCACCTTTCGAGTGATCACGTCCTGCCACTCGAGCTGAATGCTTGGAGGATCGATAATCTTGATCTCCATATCCTTGGGCAAGGTGAACATTTCTGGCTCGAAATTGATGCGAGGAGCTTTGCCGTCCGTTAGGTCCACCTCAACGGGTGCTACGCCCGTCTGAATCAATCCGTCGATCGCTCGGGTCGTTCCGCGTAGCGTCACGTGGATGTTGGCCGGGATCGGCGTCATCAGCTCGCGGTCGGACTTGTCCGGCGGCAACCGCATGACGACGCCGACAGGAATCGTGCGCTGTTGCTCGTCCTGCTGCGACTGCTGGTAGACGAAGAACCCGACTGCAAACGCTAGTGCTAGCGCCTTGAGACCAACATTGTCGGTGAACGCCGCCTTAAGGAAGTCGATCAGGGCCCGTAGCAAGCGAGTCATGAGTTCGAGTCACTCCTCGGTCGCGGGTCCGGCAGGTCGTCAGCCCCTGGGGGAGGGCGTTCCTCTGGCGGAGGCGCGGCTTGCAGCGGTGTTCCTTGCTTCAGCGGATTCAGAGAGATGCGGCCGGTCTCGGGGAGCGGCACCTGCTGGCGTAGCGGCGCCGGATTGGCGTCGGGTTGACTGGAGACATCGTCGCCGTCCGCGTCGTCGGTGGCTCGTTTCAGAGGCTCGGCGTCTTCGTTCGCGGAGTCCTTCGACGCCTTGGCGGACTGCTTTGTCTTCTTCGGCTCGGCCTTCTTCGGCTCGGCCTTCTTCGGCTCGGTCTTCGTCTTCTTAGGTTTGGCGGGTTTCGTCGCGGTGGTTTCGTTTGTCTCGGTCGGGGCGTCGTCGTCGGCCTTCTTGCGCTTCTTTTTCGCTGCCTTCTTCGCCACGGGCAGATCGGGCTCGCTGTCCGCGAGCGCGCGCAGTGGCTTCGGGGTTGCTTCGGCAGGAGGCTCCGACGGTCTTGCGCGAAGAGGCGGCGGTGTCTTGAGCGCCTCGGGCGTCGAATCCTGTTGGACCCGAATGCTAACAGGGGGCGGCTCGTCTGTTGGCGAGACCCGCGCGCTTGCAGGCGCTTCGTCGGCGGGCGCTTCCGCTGGCTCCGTTTTTTTCCGTTTGGGTTTGGGCAGCAGCACGTCCTCCAAAGCAGCGCGCAGCTTTGGGCCGGGCAAGTTGCCGATAATGTTGCCGTTGACGCACATGCTGATCAGCCCGCGCTCTTCACTGACCACGACGGCGATCGCGTCGATGTCCTGAGTAATGCCAAGGGCCGCTCGATGGCGTGATCCGTACGCAGCATCCAGTCGCGCGTCCGGCATCCGAAAGAAGACACCGGCTTTGGCTATCCGGGCATTGCGGATGATCGCCGCGCCGTCGTGCAGGCGATTCATCCCTTCGGGGACGAACAACGATACGAGCAGTGTGTTGCTCACGACGGCGTCGAGTTCCTGGCCGCGATTGTTCTGGTCGACAAATTCGTCGACGTTGGCATCGCGCTCGATCACGATGATCGCGCCCATGCGGTGGCGAGCGAGTTCCGTTGCGGCGTCGACGACCGCTTCGATGATCTGAGACTCCTGAGTGCGAGCCCAGCCGAAGTTCGCCTTTTGACCTACCCGCTGCAGACCACGTCGGATGTCGTCCTGGAACACCACGACCATGACCAGGATGATGCTGGACAACAGCGCGCCGAGAATGCTCTCGACCGTTACTAGCTGCAGTCGTTGTGCGACGATGTACAGGAGGAAGACCGCTGCCAGACCGGCGCCGACCTGCATCGCGCGTGTGCCGCGCAGGACCAGCAGCGTGCGGTAAGCGATGTAGTAGACGATCGCGACGTCCAGCGCCGACCGTGCGAGTTGTCCGGGCGTCGCTTCGCGAAAGAATGTCAGAATGCGCTCAAGCACTTACGTCCCCCGAGGCCTCCGCCTCGACCTGCTGCTTGGAAATACCACCGAAAGCCTGCCTGAGTGCAGCGGAGACGTCGAGCGCTTGCTTGGTTTCTTTGACGTCGTGAACGCGAAGGATCTGCGCGCCTCGCTCCACGCCGGCTAGTGCCGCGGCGATGGAACCCGCGAGTCGCTCGTCCGCGGTCGACCCGTCTAGGCCAGCGATGAAGCTCTTGCGGCTCGCACCGAGCACGATCGGCGCGTCGAGTGCCTTGAAGGCGTCCAGCTGCCGAAGCAGCTCGAAAGAGTGGCGCGCGTTCTTCGCGAAGCCAAGCCCCGGATCGAACAGGATGCGGTTTTGCGCCACACCCCGAATCATGGCCTGTTCCCGGGCTTTGGCCCATTCGGTGGCGACTTCTACGACGACGTCGGCGTACGCGTCGTCGGGCCACTGCGAGAACGCCGGCATTTCGCTCATTGGCACGCGGCTGTGCATCAGGATGAGGTCAGCGTTGTAGTGGGCGACCGCGTC
>JAUIKB010000932.1 GCA_030430975.1 Polyangia bacterium | reverse complement strand
TACACAGCCAGCAGTACGACTCCACGTGGTCACCGGTCGTCAACGGAACCGTGTTGGTGGCGCTGCCAGCCGCTGGCGTACCCGTGCACTGGCTCGGTCCGGACTTCGCGACGCGAAAGTACGCATCGGGAACGCTCAGCACCAGGCCGACGAGCAGCGCTAGGATACCCATCGCTCGGCGCCTAGCTTTGGCCACACCACGTTTACGGTCCGTGCGGGATGCTTATTCCCGTGGGCCCGGGCTGGATCGAGAGATGAGTCTGTCCCGGAACACATCGCGATGGATCGCTATCAATTCGGTGCGTAGGCGACGCGGCAGCGCTCGGCGATGCACTCGGCGCGTGCACCGTCCGGTGGCGGTTCGGCAGCACAGCTGTCGCACGTCGCGTTTGGTTCGCAAACCCAGTCGGCTACGGATTGTTCCGAATCGCGCGCGACTGCGACCAGACTCTCGCGACCAGTCGCACCGCCACACTCACAGCATGCGTTGGTCCGCAGCCGGCAGTCGCTCGCGGTGCGACACTCTGTAAACGGCCGTGCGCTCAGATCGACCAGTTCGCATTCTTCATTAGCGCAGGTCGCGACCAGGTGGGGACTGGGCGGGAACGTGCACCTTGGGTCGCACTCAAATGCCTCGCAATGCAGGCCGTGAAGATACGCGCCGGCCCAACTCCTCGACATCGCTAGCGCGTTTGAGGCGACCAGCCCGCTACAGGACGCGCAGCAGTTTTGAGGCACCACCACACAGTCGCTGGACGCCTTGCAGGGATAACGACTGACGTGGCTCTGTACGTCCGGCGCAGCGTCACGGTTTTCGGCGAGTGGGTCGTCGACGGAGTCTTCAGCGCACGCACTGAGCAGCAGGGCCGAAGCGAACGCCAGCCTGGTCACCGCCTGCCACCGGCCGGTCACGATCCTATCCTGTATTTCATGCTGCCCCGTTCCTCATGCCGGACCGGACGCGGCTGAGCGACTCCGGCGCGACGCCTAGATAGGACGCCACGTGGTAGCCGGGCATCTTCTCCACGATCTCTGACTCCATGTGTTCGAGAAAGTACTGATACCGCTCGGCGGCTGACTTCCACTGCAGCATGCGGAGGCGCCGCTCCATCGACAGGTAGTGCTGCTCGGCAAGAACGCGGCGCAGGCGCTCCACTAGGGCGCCTGGGTGGTCGCGTTCGAAGTCGCTGATCCGCGAGCGGTATCCGCTCACCGCAGTGACGGCCTCGATGGTTTCGCCAGCCGGCTGCGTGGTGATCAAGCTAGCCAAGGCGACCGCCGACGCCGGCGCGCACAACAGCCGCAAGTTCACTTCCTTGTCGTCGTGAACGTAGTACGCGCGCACCAAGCCGCGCCGTAGCAGCACCAGGTCGCGACACACTTTGCCCTCGCGGTGGATGACGTCGCCGGCGCCGTATTCGACCGGCGTCAGGTAGGCGCCGAGCGCGCGCACATCGGCGTCCGACAATTCGACGAACCGTCTGAGGAACTGCAGCGTCTCCTCCACGCGCCGACTCAGTTGTTGAAGTCGACGGGTGGACAGTCACGCAGCGGCGGCGGCACCGGCTCGCCGGGACGGGGCCGCTGCATCACGAACGACGAACCCGCCAGATCGAGCTCGACAGGCCGATGCGCGCGGCCCGACACTTCCCCGCAGATCAGCAACAGCCGCCCGGAGTTCGCGTCGCAGAAACCAAAACCGTTGAACAACGTGATCTCGAGCTCGGCCTCTGCGGAGATGACCGGATTGGCTGCCGGCGGGATGACGACCTCCGGCAGGAAGATCTTGAACGGATCAAAGTTGGTCGTCGCCTTGCCGAACAAGTTGCCGCTCATCGCGGGCAGCCCCGTCATCAACTCGATCGGCGTGCCCTCCAAGAAAATGTCGAACTGTCCGTTCACCGGTGGCCCAGACTTCAGCGTGGTAATGGCGTACGCGGGCGACTGAGGCGCTACGCTCAGCCGGACGCCCAACCAATAGTCGCCCACGACGGATTCGAGCGTGGACGGTACGCAGCTGACGAGTGGTGCCCCGGGCGCGCCGCCCTGGCCTGGCCCGCCACCGACGCTCGAGCCGCCACCGACGCCGACCGAGCCGCCCTGGCCGGGTGCGCCACCCGGGCTTGGACCGCCGCCGACACCCACGCCGCCACCTTGGCCCGGCGCGCCGCCCATGCTGGAGCCGCCGCCGACGCTCGAACCGCCGCCTGCGCTGGTCGTACCGCCGCCGCCTTCGCCTTCACTGATCGCGGTGCCCCCGCACGCCGCGGTCAGCACCGCCGCCCCCATCGCCCCAAGTACGCCTCGCCGCATGCGGCAGAGTGTAGCGGATTCGCGGCCGTGCACAGGCAGGCGGCGCTTTGGCCCACGGCGCGGTAACGGTTTTTGACGCCCCAAGAAACCCGAAAACAACGTGCACCGGTCATGGCCAAGTGTTCTTTTTTTTTCGGCGTCAAATGACTAGCCACCCCGTGGGCCACACCCCACGCCAACGGACCGGCGACAGCCAGCAGCGAACGGAGTAATAAGCCCCCATGACGGAAGCTGACAGCGATCCGAATCCGAATCTCCAGCGGCGCTGCGGCGCCGTGCTCCAGGCCGCGGTGCAGAGCGCGCTGGGCGACGAGTTCGCCGGGACCGATCCGCTCCTGCGCCCGGCCGATCCGCGCTTTGGCGACCTGCAGGCGAACCTCGCCATGAGCCTCTCGAAGAAGCTCAAGCAGAAGCCGCGCGACATCGCCCAGAAGATCGTCGAAGCGATCGACGCCGGCGATCTATTCGAAGACGTCTCGATCGCCGGGCCCGGCTTCATCAACCTCAAGCTCAGCAGCGCGGCGCTGACAAACGAGGCCAAAGCGCTCGCCGCTGACGATCGGCTCGGCGTGCGCACGGTGAGTCCCCAAACGATCGTCGTCGATTACTCGAGCCCCAACGTCGCCAAGGAGATGCACGTCGGACATCTGCGCTCGACGATCATCGGCGACAGCCTCGTGCGCGTGCTTCAGGCGCAAGGTCACACCGTCATCCGCCAGAATCATCTCGGCGACTGGGGCACTCAGTTCGGCATGCTGATCGAAAACCTGATCGATCAGGGCTTCGATCCGAGCGCCGGCGGATCGGTCGGCGAGCTGACGGAGGTGTAT
>JAUIKB010000931.1 GCA_030430975.1 Polyangia bacterium | reverse complement strand
TGACCACGTTCTCGGGCTTCACGTCCCGATGCACTACTCCGCGAGCGTGTGCCGCAGCCAGCGCTTCGCACAGCGGCAGCACGAGCTGAACCGCCTGCTCTGGGGTCGGCTCCCATTCTGCGATCAGCATCTGCTCCAAGCCGAGCCCGTTTACATATTCCATCGCGATATACGGATCGCCTGCGTCCGTCGTACCGTGACCTAGCATGCGAATGACCGCTTCGTGTTCAATCGAAAGTGCCGAAGTCAGCTCGCGTGTGAGACGAGCCGCGAGAATCTCAGGGTTCACCGACGCTCTCAAGTCGACGACCTTGAGCGCGACGTAGCTCGAGTCTTCGAGGTGACGAGCCAGCCACACTTCACCCATCGCACCGCTGCCAAGTCGCCTGACGGGCTCAAAGATGCCAGCCACTGAAGGCGCGCTACCGCGCCTCAACTGGAACCTCTTTTACCTCTGCCGGTTCTGGCCACAGCCGCACGGCAGCGGCGATCGCGAAACCGAGCAGGATCAAGGCAACCCATACCATCGGTGACGATCGCTGCGGCAAGGTATAGACACTCGAGAAGATCGACTCGCGACGGGGCGTCGGAGGAGCTGCGTCTGAGTCCGAGGGTCGCTCTGCTGTAGCAGGGCTCGCTTTCTTTCGTGCAAGCAAGAACGGTCGGGTCAGTCGATAGACCAGCGTCGTGGTCTCGCCCTCGGCCGGCCTCGCGGTATGAGTGTCCGCCGGCGCGTTCCGTGAAGCCATGCGCGGCGCCCTTAGCGGATCGTCCGCGCGGGGTTCTGTCACGGGCCCTTCCACGACCGTGACATCGCTTGTGAGTACCGGCTCCGCTCGGACCGTGGCGCCGGCTTCGCCACGGGGCGCCTTGAGCCGACTATGGCTGCTGCCATGAGCTCTCGTCGCGACGCTGGTCACGTACTGCGCTACTTGATCCGTCGACGCAATGCCGAACTCGCCGCGCCAGACTCGCTCAAGCTCGATTCGAAACTCATCGGCAGACTGGTATCGTTCATGCTGCTCTAAGCTCAGCGACCGAACGATCACCTCGTCAAGTTCACCGCTGATGAGTGCTGCCACTTCGCTCGGTGGCGGTGGCGCCTCGCTTGCGATCTTGAGCAGCACGGTTGCGTCGTTCTTGTCGAGATGGAGCCGACGCTCCGTCAATAGCTCCCACGCCACAACTGCCGTCGACCACAGATCCCAACTGATCTCGGGTCGACTGCCAGTAACCTGCTCGGGCGCCATGTAGCCCAGTTTGCCTTTCAGCACACCGGTGGCCGTGGTCTTATCACCCGTAGCCTTGGCTATACCGAAGTCGGTTAGCTTGACGACCCCAGTTTTCCCTATCAAAATATTCTGCGGTGAGACATCGCGATGGACCATCTTCAACGGTTTCCCATCCGGTCCGGACAAGTCATGCACGGCGGCTAGGCCCCTGAGCACGTCAGACAAGATCCGTCCTACGACGCGCATCGGCACCGACTCATCGAGACTCCGCGCCGCATGCAGGAGCGCCGACAGACTCATACCGTCCACGTACTCGAGGACCAGATACAGCCCTTCTTCGTCCTGACAGATCTCACGCAAATTTACGACGTTGGAACTGTCGACCTTCGCGAGGTGGAGCCCCTCGCGTCGCAGGTGGTTCGCCCACTCCGGGTCTTCTTCGAGATGCCGGTGCATCAGCTTGACGGCGACTTGTTCGCCGGTCGCGACCAGCGAGTCGCCGTTCACGCGCTCGGCTAAGTAGACGGTTGCCATGCCCCCGCGACCCAGTTCGGAGACGATCCGATAGTTTCCTAGCCGTTCGGTGAGCGCTTCCTCACCCATGTACAGCCCTGGCCACTACCGCTGCGCGAACCCGTCCCACCATGAAATGGTGGCGGATCTGATCAAACCCGTCAATTTGATTTCTCTCTGGAATTTCTCACCCAAGCGCGTGATTTCGCCATCACCGCTGCCCCGCCAGGAGCCCACACGATGTCATGTCGAGCTACTGCTTTTGAGCGGACTATAAATGGGGATACTGGGGGTTAGAGCGAGGCCGCGCGCCGCGGCGTCAGATGTGGCTGACAAGGGCCGCACAAAAGGCTGTAAAAACGCCCGCCGTCCGTGGTGGCGCTGCACAACGGATCACCGGCTTGCCAGCGCGCGGCGCGTCTGCAATGCACGGCGGATGACCGCGCCCTGTCGTGCATCCATCTGGCTCCGGATCGGGCTGTGTGCGGCGGTGATCTCCCTACCGGTCGGGCTGCTGTGGGCGGCACCGGGCGCCAGTCCGAGTTCGTCCTCCGCCGCAAGCGCCAAACCCTCACCTAGCGGTCTCGCGTCCGTCGGCTCGCCTGCTGCTGGTGACGCTGACTCTGCGCCGGCCGTGGCAGCCGACGCCGCCACACAAACGCTGCAAAAGACGACGCGCCACGTCCTCGACCTGCTCAAGCGGCGGCTCGACTTGACCATCGAACCGACTTCGCTGTTCGACATCGACCTAACCGACGAGCCTGCCATTCAACTGGAAGCTGAACGGCTTCGGACGTTGATCGAGCGCGCCGACGAGCGCGGCCGTCTCGCGCAAGAAGCGGCGGAGCGCGAGAAGAAGGCGGCTGCCAAGCCCAAGCGCGGGAGGCGAGCTCCAAAACCACCGCCCTCATCGAGCGCTCAGCCACCCCCGCTCGACCCAGCGCTCGAATCGCGACGTGCAGCACGACTCGCTCTCGACCGCGCGCGGCTGGCGTTCTACGAGCTGTCGAAAACCGACCGGCAGGCGCTTCTCGACGACCACGCCAAGCGTCTCAGCGAGAACCTGAATGCGACGGCCAAGCGCGAACTGAACGCCGCAGAGACTGAAGCGCAGCAGGCCGAAGCTGACCGCAAAGAGGCCCTCAAGGCGGCGCAGGCGACCAAGGACGCTACGATCAAACAGCTCAACGAGGAGCTCGCTCGGCTGCACTCGGTATCAAAGTCCCAGGCCGAGTACCGCAAACTGTTGCTCGCCATCGAGGCCAACATCAAAACCACCCATGAATCGTCGCTTAGATTGCAGCGCGAAACCAAGGAGTTGATCGACGCTCAAGCGACGCCTGTTCGAGTCGACCGGCACTACCCAAATGTCAGCAAGCTACTCGCCACGGTCCGCACGGA
>JAUIKB010000930.1 GCA_030430975.1 Polyangia bacterium | reverse complement strand
TTCATGGTCCATCCGCGCTGTCCGCTCGGTACCGGGCAGCTTCCGAAGTTCGGCAGCGAGATGTACCACGTATTCGTCGACAAGAAGCTCAGCGTGGTCGATTCGCTGAAGGAGAGCTGGGCGATGACCACCGGACACAAGGGTAACTTGTTCGTTTGGACGCTACTGGTGATTTGCGTGGTCCTAGTCGGGCTGATCGCGTGCTGCATCGGCTCGTTCGTATCTGGCGTGCTGGTGACGATCTCGGGAACGTACATCTACGCCAAGCTGAACGGCGAGGAGCCGGTGCCCCCCGCGTTCCCCTGACGCGACGCGTCCGTCGCTGGCCACGCCTGGCTGCGGTGATCGCCTACAGATGCGGTTTGCGTTCGGGAAACAGGATGTCGACTAGCTTGGGATTGGTGGGATTGAACACCTTACCCAGCAACACTCCCAACTTCTCGTACGTGCTCAGCGCGGGCGTATTGGGCATAGGCAACCGCCTTGGACCCGTTGGGCCAGCCTTTCGCAGGCTGGGTCGACTCACCGGCAGTCCCTTCGGATGCGCTACGCCCACGACCGAGTCACCGATCACGGCGACACTACGAATCTCCTCGTCGGAATCGATCGGCAAACCGACCAAGCCGTTTCCTGGAAGCCAGTCCAGCGAGCACGCAACGCTCGACAGGGCGCTCACGGCGAAAAGCTGGATCACGGTGTCCGCGAGCTGATCCGCCCAGTACAACAAACACGTGCCGTCGGGCGACCACTGAAACCGGTTCACCCGGTCGCTCTCTGAATCGATATCGCCGTCGGGCTGCATGGCACCCGATACCTTCCGCGGCGCTGCCGACCCGTCAGCGGGAACAACGAATAGCTCCTGGACCTCGTCCGTTTCAGCATCAGCGACGTACGCGATGTGATTGCCGTCCGGCGACCACAAGAAGCGCGCGATTCCGTCGCGGTGGCGCACGTCCTGATCCGGTCCGAGCGTACCGGACAGCTTCATGTTCCCGGTGCCGTCCGCGTTGGACACGTACAGCTCGCGCTGGTCGTCAACGTCCTGATCAGCCACGTACGCAAGTTTGGTTCCGTCCGGTGACCAAAACTGCTCCGCCCGCCACACGTCACCGCCCGGCGCCAAGGTGGGGTGTACGTCGACCACACCCGTTCCATCGAGCTTCACGTGCTTGAGCTCGACGTCGTTTCCGTTGAGTACTCGATACGCAGCATGCCGTCCGTCCGGGGACAGCCAGAACCTATTGAGCGCCGATGCAATCCGCTGAATGTTCGTCCCGTTGATGTCCGCCGACAAGACGCCGACGTTGTCGGCGAACACCACTTTGTTGTCGGCTCCGTACTCGAACTTCCACCCGTCGGTCGACAGCTCCACTGGAGTGGCGTTCGCCTGGACGGACGCTATCTCGATCCGACCTCGAAATTGCGGGAACTGGTCCTTAAACGCCACGTGGCCACAGTCGGGTGCGACCCACAGCTCGCGAATCGACGACACGCCGCCGAGCCCGATCGAATGATCGAACGTACCACCGTCCACGTCCAAGACTCGCAGAGCGAGGTCACCTTGGGCATCGGTGGTCGTCAGCGCGATGCAGCTGCTGTCTTGGCTCCACTCCATCAACGAGTCACGGCGGAACTCGTCAAGCGTCGCGACCTGCGACGGTGGGCCACCGGCCGTCGGCATGGTGAACAGACGATCGGACTTGGCGTAGGCGATCGTCTTGGCGTCTGGAGAGATGGCGAAGCTCTGTACGTCGCTATCGAGCGTTGCGCCGGTTTCGTCCTCAGCGATGCTGATGAGTTCATCCTTGCCGCTGTCTAGGTTTCGGCCCACAGCGATCGCGAGCAGCGGTGAACCACCGCCGCTCCCGCCCTGAGCGCCGCCGGTTCCGCCGCCGGCGCTGCCTCCGACTGGTGGGCTCCCAGACGACCCGCCCGCCCCGCCGCTGGTCGACGTGGATCCGCCGTCGCTGCCACCCGATGACGCGGCGGCCGAACCCGCCGCGCCGGCGGCCCCTGACGCACCGCCCTGACCGCTCGTACTGCCTCCGCTTCCCGGCTCGCCGTTGCGCGTACCGGTGTTTTCGTCACCTGGGCAAGCCGTCAGTAAGTGAGCAGCAAATACCGCTAGGCCAAGTGTGAGCATTCGATCGCGCATTGAACCTCCAGTCGTTCAAAGCATCCTGGCAACGCGGCGCGTCGCCGTTGCATCCCCTCGCTAGGTGAATATCGGGGGGTGGCTACAACAAGCCCTTGCGGCGAGCTTTACTCAGAGCGTCACGCTTATCGCGCGCGTGCAGGCGCTCGTAGATCTTCTTGATGTGGCTGTGCACCGTGTGACGGCTGATATTCAGCTCCGCCGCTAGTTCCTTGTACGAGAGCCCTCGCTCGATGCCTCGCAGCACTTCCTTCTCACGCGATGTGAGCAGGTACGCCTCTTCGACCGCCTCGTCGCCCTGAAGTTCCCGGATGACCGAACGAGCGATCTTCGGGCTCATCGGCGCGCCGCCCGCGCGCAAGTCGTTGAGCGCCTCGAGCAGTTCGCGTGGCGTGCTGCCCTTGAGCATGTAGCTCGCGGCACCGGCACGAATCACGTCGAGCACCGTTCGTCGATCCTCGAAGACGGTGTGAGCCATCACTTCGACCTCGGGCCAACGCCGCTTGATATCGCGCGTCAGATCGATGCCGCTCTTGCCGGGCAAACCCAAGTCCAGCAGCGCGATGTCCGGCTGGCGCTGGCGCAGCATCGCCAGCGCCTCCTCGGCAGAGCCCGCGACTCCGATCAGCTCGACGTGCGGCTCGCCTCGAAACAGCACGCTCAGACTCTCACGGGTGAGCGTGTGGTCCTCGACCAAGAATAGGCTGAACGGCGTACTCATCGGAAGGCTGATCGCGGCAACATTACCAGACATGAGCCATGATGACCTGCACCCGGCTCCCCCGAGTAGTACCCGCTTGGGCGGTGTGCGGGGGATGTCCGTTCAGGCCGCAGGAATCGGCACCGTCAAACGGACTTGGGTACCGTCGGACTGCTCGAACGACAGGGGAGTCATTTTCGAACCAACGATGGTTTCAATCTGATGGCGAGCGAGGACGAGTGGACCGCGCCGATCTACGCTTATGTCGGCCCCGATGGCGCGGTCTGGTTCGC
>JAUIKB010000929.1 GCA_030430975.1 Polyangia bacterium | reverse complement strand
GGGAGTCGCCACGCTGGACATCGATGACGACTATTATCGTACGGTATTTGAACGTGTCCCGGGTGTTGTCGAGGACCGGGGTGCGATTCAAGCGATGAAGGTGCTGGTAGACGGAGACGATGACGGCTACCTGCTGCAGATATTCACTCAGAACGTGATCGGACCGATCTTCTTCGAGATGATTCAGCGCGAGAATCATCAGTCGTTCGGCGAAGGTAACTTCGCGGCGTTGTTCCGGTCGATCGAGCGCGATCAACAGCGGCGTGGGGTCCTGTAAGTGCGTCCACGTCACGCCGCCGACTTCCGAACGATTCTGTGGATGTTTGGCTTCGCCCCGGCGCTGCTGATCGCGCAGTACGCACGCCCGTCGCTAGTGCCGTACCTCTGCTGGTTTAGCTTTTACTTTGGCGTCACGGCTGCCGTGATCACGCACAATCACATTCACACGCCGACGTTTCGGTCGAAGTGGGCGAACAGTTTTTTCAACAAGTGGCTGTCGGTCTTCTACGGCTATCCGACCTTCGCGTGGATCCCGACTCACAATCAGAATCACCACAAGCTAGTCAACAGGCCGGGGGATGCGACGATCACGTGGCGCATCACTAACCGGCACAACGCACTGGTGGCGATGACGTACTTCTTCGTTTCGGCGTATTACCAGAAGGAGCCGACCGACCAGTTCATCAAGAAAGCCCGGGAGAAGCATCCGAAGCTATTTCGGCGCATCGTGTCCGAATACGCGTTTTGGGCGACGGCGCATATCTGCCTGTTCGGTGGCGCGATCGCGCTGCACGGCCCGAAGACCGGCATGTATGTTTGGGCGCTCTCCAGCGGCTTGCCGTGTCTGTTTGCGCTGTGGACGGTCCATTTGTTCAACTACGAGCAGCATGCGCATTGCGACGCGTGGGATGAATACAATCACTCGCGCAACTTCACCGGAGCGGTGCTGAACTTTCTCCTCTTCAACAACGGGTATCACTGGGCGCATCACGAGCAGGCGGGGCTGCACTGGAGCAAGCTTCCGGAGAAGTTCGCTGAGGCGGATGACAAGATCGATCCGCGGCTCAAGGAGCGAAATGTCTTGTGGTATTTTTTCCGTCAGTACGGGCTGGGCATGTTCGCTCCGCGCTTCGCGTCGACCCAGCTGGGACGCGCGCCATACGATGTTCCTGGTGGTGCCGACCTGAAGACGGACGCCGTCGAGGCGAGCACCGCCAACGTTGCGCGTGTATGACTAACGACGCGCGCGGGCTTGCGCGGCGAGATGCGGAAACAACTCGGCCACGACTGCCGCGCCGTGTTCGCCGGCGTGTTCGACCAGCTCCCAGAGTTGATCATCGGTCGGGCGGCCCAGGTTTGGAGTGACGTCGGCGCGCACCAGGATCGCCCCGCCGTTGAACGTCAGCGCCGTCCACCAGTCGGTCGGGCCGGCTGCGCGTGGCAGCCGATAGTCCTGCATCGCCATCCAGCGTTGTGACGGTGGGTCGGTCGACTCAGTCGCGATGCCTAGGTTCCCGTGCACGCCGATGATCCGGCAGCCGGGTTCGAGAAGGGAGCTGTGACCGTCTTCGGTGAGTGAGATCCAGTATCGAATCAGAATGCGCCGCAGTGAGTCCGCGCTGCTCGCTCGGGCGGGCAGTTCGGCTGCGCGCTGCAGGAGCTCTTCGATGCGCGGGACGCTGCCGTTTGCGGTTCCGAGGCAAGTCACTAGCTGGACGGCGATGTCGTGGGCCTCCTCGTGCCAGGCCTCGGTGCGATCGTCCTTGAAGCGGTGGATCAACGCGTCCGCCTGCGTCTTCCAATCGACTTCGCTCGTCATGTCAGCTGTGCCCGTGGCGTCCCATGTCTCGTCGACGGAGGCCCGAATCACTGGGTCGCCGTCGATCTATCCCACCACACACCTTAACATCGGGACCCGCTAATTGCGCAATCAGGCGACCCGAAATCCACGCCGGCAGTGCGTGGCTGCGGTGGGTGCGGCTTGCATGCCGTAGCCTGGGGTCGGTTCTTGTCGTATGGCGCGCCCGAAAGCACTGGAGGCCAACCCTAACTTGCCACCGTTGGTCGGTCGCCGTACGAACCCGATATGCACTGTCGACTGTGTCGCGCGCCGATGGCCTACGTCCACGGGCACGCTGCCTGCGTGGATAATCGTTGTCCGATGTTCGGCGTCAATCAGGCGGAATGTTGCGACGGTGAGACGATCGAGCAGTGTCCGGTGCCGACGAGCGACATCGCCGCGGGACCGTCTCGTGACCGCCCGGTGCCGAAGAGCTAGCGCCGGTACGCAGGGACGGTGGGCGCCCGGTGGGGAACTGTCCGGTTTGGTTGGTTTGCGGGTAGCGTCGCCGCCGGTTTGGCAGGCCTGCCGTGAGGTAGTTTGAGGTCCGGTTTGGTTGGCTTTGCCGTGAGGTAGTTTGAGGTCCGGTGAACTGGTTTACGCGTCCCCGCAGTTCACCAGGCGCGGCCGATCAGACCGAGCGGTCGCGCGCGCCGCAGCTGCACGAACGTTGCGCCAGCGGTGCGAGTGGTTCCAGCCTGGAAGCGTTGCTTCTTCGATCGGCCCAGCACGCGAACCCGGACATCGGCGCTCACGGTCGGACTGCCGCCGACAAGCAGGGTGCGGTAGGTCCCGCTGCGAAGTCCGGAGAAGGCGACCGCCTGGGTGCCGGAACGCGCGCCCGCCGGGGTGAGCGGCGAGAACACGCTGCCGTTCGGAGCGATGACCACAGCGTGCGGACAATCCTTCACGGCTCGGCCGGCGTCGCACTCGACGCTCACCTCGAATTGACCCCGGGGGCCGACCGTCGCTGAGTATTTCGGAGCGTGACCGGCCTTGAGCGATTCGATCAGGGTCGCCAGCTGCTCGCCCGGCTTTGCCTCGGATTGTGCAGAGGCGAGCGCTTCGGCTACCGCACCGTGCACCCGCGCTCGGCAGCGTAGCGCTTGGTAACGCGCGTCGGCGGACTTCGGTTTGAGTTCGATCAGGCTGCGCCAGTGAGCGCAGGCCCGTCGTTCGTCGCCGGCCGCTTCGAAGGCTCGTGCTGCACGTGCCTGAGCACGCGCGCTATGCGGTGCGGTTTCGACCAGCGATGCGACGGCGTCGAGCGCGAGGTCGGGCTGGTTGTTCACTACTGCGGCGTAGGCGAGC
>JAUIKB010000928.1 GCA_030430975.1 Polyangia bacterium | reverse complement strand
CTACACGCCGCGGAGATGGTGGGCTGCGCGGAATCGGTCCTGCAGGTCACCACTGAATACGCCAAGGACCGCAAACAGTTCGGGCGCGCGATCGGTTCCTTTCAAGCCGTTAAGCATCCACTCGTCGAAATGATGATGAGCATTGAGCAGGCTCGCAGTCTGACGCTTGGGGGAGCCGCGACGGCTGACCAACTCGGCATCGGCAGTCAGCCCGCGCGCGCCGCGGCTGCCATGGCGAACGCGATGGCAAGCGATTCGCTGGCGCTTTGCTGTCGCTGGGGCGTGCAGCTCCACGGCGGCTTCGGCTTCACCGATGAGTGCGTCGTTCACCACTTCTTCCGTCGCATGCTCGCGGTTCGGGGCCTTGGCGGCGACGCAACGGCATTGCGCGCTGAGATCGCCGCTTCGTTTCAGCCATAGCCGGCCGCATGGACGAACCGTCCCAGTCGAATCAACATGACAGCGCTGTGTGGCGCGCGCTCTTCGCTGCCGAAGACGCGCGCCGACTGGCGTTTTTCCGCATCTGTTTCGGCCTCGTCATGATGGCCGAATGCGGTGGCGGAATCTTCAGCGGTTTCGTCAAGAGTGCCCTGGTCGAGCCCAAGCTGTTCTTCAAGTATGCCGGGTTCGGCTGGGTGCAGCCGATTGACGGCTACTCGTTCTATCTCCACTTCACGCTGCTGGCGGTCGCAGCCACGTTGGTGACCATAGGCCTGTTCTATCGAGCTGCTGCCGCGTTCCTATTCGTTGGATGGAGCTACGTCTTTTTCATGGATCTGGCGTGGTACCAAAACCACTACTACCTAATCGTATTGCTCACGATGGTGATGGCGGTGTTGCCTGCGCATCGCGCACTGTCCATCGACGCTCGACGCAAGCCCACTGCCGCCGTCAGTACATTTCCCGCGTGGATGACGTTGACGATCAAGTTACTCATGGCGACCGCCTACTTCTATGCGGGCGTGGCCAAGCTATCCAGCGACTGGCTGGCGCTTCAGCCCGTGACGGCCTGGATGCAAGACCGCGCCGACCGACCCATATTGGGCTGGTTCTACGGGTCGCGCTGGTCCCCCTATTTCATCGCCTGGGGCGGCGTCGTTTTCGATCTGTCGATCCCGTTTCTGCTGTTCGGGAAGCGGCCCGCGACGCTCGCGTTTGCGGCGACCTGCGTGTTTCACCTCATGAACGCCATCACGTTCGAAATCGGCGTCTTTCCGTTTCTCGCGCTGGCGATGACCGCGTTGTTCTTGCCCTTGTCGAGCCTCGACGGCCTGGTGCCTGACGTGGATCCGGCTCGGCCAGCTTACGTGGACCGCAGGCCGCGGTTGGTGATAGCCGCGCTACTAGCGCTCTTCATTCCGCAAGCGCTGCTGCCCCTGCGGCATTTCTTCATCCCGGGCAACGTCCACTGGACAGAGCAAGGCCACCTGTTCGCCTGGCACATGAAGCTGCGCGAGAAGACCGGCACGATCCGGTTCATCGTAAAGGACAGCAATCGCGTTGTGGTGCGCACGGTCACGCCCGAGGAATACCTCTCGGGACGCCAGCTAGCCCGAGTCGCCACTCGCCCCGAGCTCATCCGTCAGCTCGCAGTACGCATCGGTCACGACGCTAGGCGCGCGGGAGTCGCCGAACCAACCGTACATGCCGAAGCCAGCGTCAGCCTCAACTCCCGGCGACCACAGCCGTTCATCGACACGCAGCGCGACCTAACCAAGGTGCCGGCCATCACCTGGCAACGCCGAGACTGGATCCTGCCGTTGACAGAGCCGCTGCCCCGCCCGCGATGAGACGCCTCGCGCGCCGAGCATCACAGCTAGCCGCCGAGCAGCGGCGCGAGGAATCGTCCCGTATGGGATCTCTTCAGTTTGGCGACTGCTTCGGGTTTGCCTTTGCCGACAACCCGACCCCCAGCCGGACCCCCTTCGGGGCCCAGGTCGATGATGTGGTCCGCGCATTTGATCACATCGAGGTTATGCTCGATTACAAGCACGCTGTTCCCGGTGTCCACTAGCCTTTGGAGCACTGCCAGGAGCTTGTTGATGTCGTCGAAGTGCAAGCCCGTCGTCGGTTCATCTAGGACGTACAGCGTCCGGCCGGTGGCACGCTTTGCTAGCTCGCGAGCTAGCTTGATGCGCTGAGCCTCGCCGCCGGACAGCGTCGGTGAAGGCTGCCCGAGCGGCAAATAGTCCACGCCAACCTCGCGCAGCAAGCGCAGCGGACCGGCGATCTTCGGGTGTGCCGAAAACAGCTCGCACGCCTCGTGCACCGTCATTTCTAGAACGTCAGCGATCGACTTGCCGCGATACCGAACGTCGAGCGTCGCGCGGTTGAAGCGGCGGCCGCGACACTCCTCACAGCGCACGTACACATCCGCCAAGAAATGCATCTCGATCTTCCGCACGCCATCGCCTTCACATGCCTCACAACGTCCGCCCTTGACGTTGAAGCTGAAGCGACCCGCCTTGTAACCATGCACTTTCGAATCGGGCAGCGCGGCGAAAAACGCCCGGATCTCGTCGAACACCTTGATGTAGGTCGCCGGGTTGCTGCGCGGGGTGCGCCCGATCGGGCGTTGATCGATACTGATCACCTTGTCCAGGTGCTCGAATCCGATGACGCGGTCGTGCTCTGCCGGCCGCCGAGCGCTGCCGTGATAGTGCTGCATCAACGCGGGCAAAAGAACGTCGTTCACCAACGTGCTCTTGCCGGCGCCAGACACGCCCGTGACCACCGTGAAAACCCCAAGCGGTACATCCACGCTGACGTTGCGAAGGTTGTTCGCCCGGGCCCCTTCGATCCGCAACCTCGCTGAGGGCTTGCGGCGCTTGGCGGGCGCTTCGATCGATCTCGTGCCGCTCAGATAAGCACCGGTCACGGACTCCTTCGACTTCAGCAGCTGTTTCGGCGTGCCGTCGAACACCACCTGCCCGCCGAGCACGCCAGCCCCGGGCCCGAAGTCGATCGCATGGTCGGCTTCACGGATCGTCTCTTCGTCGTGTTCCACCACGACAACGGTGTTGCCGATGTCGCGCATCCGAATAAGCGTGTCGAGCAGCCTTCGGTTGTCTCGGGAATGAAGTCCGATCGACGGCTCGTCGAGAATGTAGATGACGCCGGTTAAGTCCGAGCCGACTTGGCTGGCGAGTCGAAT
>JAUIKB010000927.1 GCA_030430975.1 Polyangia bacterium | reverse complement strand
GAACGGTGAAGGTGCTCGACTTCGGGCTGGCACGACTCCGGGACGAAACAGCGACGATGTCGCTCACAAGAACCGGCATGGTGATCGGTACGGCGACTTTCATGCCGCCCGAGCAGGCGCGTGGCAAACGCGACATGGTGGACCACCGCAGCGACATCTGGGCGGTCGGCGCAACGATGTTCTACGCGCTGACCCGGTGCTACGTGCACCAGCGCGACACCCCGGCCGAACGCTTGATCGCGGCGATGAGCGAACCGGCGCCAGCGCTGGCCTCCGTATCGCGAACCACGCCGGCGATGGTCAGTGAGATCGTTGACCGATCTCTCGCGTTTCAACGCCAAGATCGCTACCAGTCCGCGACCGAAATGAAGGCTGCAATCCGCGACGCTTATAGGCTGCTCGAGGGCCAGCCCCTGACCAGCGGGCAGAGCGGCGCGTCGTGGTCAGCCGTGCCGGCGAGCGCCGGCCACGTCACGGGCACTGACGACGTCCATGTCAGCGTGGTCTTCGAAGACGCGCCCACCGGCGACAGCATCATGGTCGAGTTCGAGGATCTCGAAAACGACGATGTTGCGCCGGAGCGTTACCGGTTAAGACGCCGCACCGCCGCGCCCGACTCCGAAGAAGACGACCTGTCGGAAGTCAGCGTTGTCGAGGACGTCGACGGGCCGTCGTCTAAGCGCTAGGACCGCGTCAGTTCGCGCAGCACACCGTTCGCGCCTGCGTCGGCGCCACCACACCGCCCAGCGTCCCACCCGACTTCTGACAAGACGCCGCCTGGCTCTTCACGACCGACCCCAGCGATAGCGCTGAGATCTGTGCCGAGCTGGTGCAGAAGGGATTACCCTGGGTAACGTTGGTTGGGAACGGCGTGCTACCGCAGTTGTTGGCGGTGTTTTGGTAGCGATTGATCACCGCATAGCAAGACACGTTCTGCGGGCTGCAGCTGCACGCTGAGCATGCGCGGTTGTCCGTATACCCCTCGTAGACGACCTCGCGGGTGTCGGTGAACCCGGTCGGGCAAGTAGCATCACCGTTCGTGTAGATGCACATTTTTCCGTACGGCGCCGTGCCAGGTTGAGGCACACAGATCTCATTGGAACCGGCACATGTGTCACCGGTGGCGGTTACACCTCCACATATCCGGGCGTCGGCATTAAATTTTGGAGTGGGAATATTACTACTGGTCGATGGGGCACCGCACGTCCCCGTAGCGCTATTGATGTGTACCCGCTCGGAAACGTTGCTGGTTCCGCTGACCTGTTTGCACTCGCCGACGGTCAGCGTATCGCCGCCGTTCACGTTGGAACAGTTCGCCGACGAATACCCATTGAACCACACCGGTCCACACGTGATCGACGGGTTACCGCAGGTGCAGCCGCACGTGGCTGTTCCGGCGTCGAAATCAGCACTCAAGTCGTGCTCGACCGTGGGGTAATCCGTGGGACACGCCGGCTTGGACCCAGTAAACGAAGCGTAGGCAACCGGGCCGGTCCAACCTGCTGGCACGTCAACGCAGCGATTGCTCCCAGAGCAGGTCACGCCGCTGCCACCGGCCCCCCCTGATGAGGAACCACCTGAGGATGAGCCACCGCTGCTGGAGCCCCCGGATGACGAGCCGCCTGACGAGGAGCCACCACTGCTCGAGCCGCCCGATGAAGACCCGGCGCTCGAACCGCCCGACGAAGATCCGGCACTCGAACCGCCCGATGAAGACCCGGCGCTCGAACCGCCCGACGAAGATCCGGCACTCGAACCGCCCGACGAAGATCCGGCGCTCGAACCGCCCGACGAAGACCCGGCGTTCGAACCACCGCTTGACGAGCCGCTCGAGCCCCCAGCCGAACCGGTAAACTTCCGCGGCGGATCATCCGAACCGCACGCGCTGAGCAGCACGACAAACGACAGGGGGAAGAGCTTCTTCATGATACTACCTTGAAAAATAATGCGAGACCTCGCAGGTCAGACGGCTAGATAAATCGACGTTTAGAAACGGCCGGATACGCCGACCGATCGATACCCGACCCACGGCGTCACGTGCGCCTGGTTCCGCTTGTCGACATAGGCGCTTTCGGACTTCTTGCTGGTCAGGCCGAGATAGAGAAGCACGCCGCCGCCGACCAAGCCGAGACCGCCGACGACGAATCCAACCGTGGAGAGCGTCCGCTGACCGCTCGCGTCGTCGTCCAGCGCGGCGGCCTCGTCCGCAAACGACTGCGACTGATCCGGATCGTTCCGACATGCTGGCGCCGAATTACACGATTCGAACACCGCATCGGCATCGTCACTGGAGCTGTTGCTCTTTCCGTTGAAGATGACGCCCATGATGATGCCGCCAACGCCGACCGCCAAGCCGCCGATCCCGCCGTAGACTAGGGGGGACATGCCGCTCGCCGAACCTGTATCCGCGCCAACCTCGCCTCCGGTTCCGTCGCCTGTTCCGGTACCGTCACCGGTCCCCGTGCCGTCGCCGTCGCCCTCACCTGCAGCCCCGGCGCCTTCGCTTTCCTGAAGCGTCAGCACCACGGTCTCATTCGCACCCTCTTTGAGTTCGATCGACTTGGACCCGGTCGCCTTACCGTCGGCGACCGCCGAGAACTCGTGCTTGCCTGGGTCGACCGGTCGCGGCACGCCGACCAGCGCCGGAGGCACGGGTTTGCCGTCCATGGTGACCTTGACGTTGTCGGCTGGACCGGCACCAGACACCACCACACTGACGTGAGGGATGCGCTTCTGCAGCTTCTGAAGCTCTGCGTTGCCGTCCTTCTGCGCCTTCTGGAAGACCGGCTTGGCGCTGGAGAGGTCCTCTCGTTTGAGCTTGAGGTACGCTTCCTGAGCCTGGACCAGCTTGCCGAGCTTCTCCGCCGAGCGAGCGATCAGCAACAGGTGGGTGGGCGCGTGGAAGACCTTTTCCGCGCGAGTAAACATGTCCAGCGCCTCGGCCCAGCGTGACTCCTTGAACGCTTTGAGCCCCTGCTGAGCAACGGCGCGCGCCGCCGCGCGTTCCTCGTCCGTCTGTGCCTGGGCCGAAGGTGTCGCGGCGAGCGCCGCCGCACCGATAAGGATCAGACCCGCAAGTCGTGGTGACCGAATTCGCATGGGTGGTTTCTAGAACAGGTTGAGTGGTGAGCGGAACAAATCAGTAACCGAGATCAACG
>JAUIKB010000926.1 GCA_030430975.1 Polyangia bacterium | reverse complement strand
CGGTCTTGAAAACGGCAACCTGAAGATCGAAGCCGCCAAGACGGGTACCGTCGATGCGGGGGACGACGCCACGTCGGAGTTCACGGTCACGAATGAGTCCGACGTCGCGCGCTCGAACGTCACCGTGACCGGGCTGGTTACGGGCGGGACGGTGTTGTCCGCGGAGCCGTCGACCGGCAGCTGTACCCTCGAACCGGCGCTGGAATGTGACCTGGGCACGCTGGACCCGAACGCAGTAGTGACGCTCAGCGTCATCATGGCGACCGAATCGGATCAGGCGGCGACACCCAGCCCAGCGGTCAGCGTCACGGTAGCGTCGCAGTACAACTGCGATGATGATGCGGCTGACGACAGCGCCGAAGCCGTTTTCGAGTTGATCCCGGACACGCCGCCGACCAAGCCGCCTGGTGAGTTGAGCCCGTCCGGTGGCGTGGCGCTGACGCCGGTCGGCGGGTGCGGTTGCCGTGCCGCCGGGGGTAACGGGACATCTCACAGCGGTTGGATGTGGGCTGCCTTGGCCGCCGCGGTACTCGGCCGAGCACGCAAGCCGCGTCGCTAGCGCTGCTTGCCTGGCGGGTACTCCTCGAGGTGAACGACGTTGAGCTGTCGACACCGCAGAAACAATCCCAGGCCCGGACTCACCCAGGTCGGCCCGTCGCGTCCCAGACGCACGAACAGCTGACCGCACGCGATCTCGTGTTTCTTGTTGGTGGCTCCGACCTTGCGGCCGTGTAGGTACACCGTCGCGTTTGACCTCGATCGGACGAGCAGCAAGCCGCGGTTTTTCGGCAGCGAATCACCTTCACTGTCGTCGTATGCGAGCACCGGGAGCGAATCCAGATCGTCCGTTAGTTTGGTCGCGCCCTCCGGCTCAGCGCCACCGTCGGCTGGCGCGGCCCCGTCCGGTGCTCCGTCTGCGCTAGCGCTGGCACTCGGGGATGCGGCATCGGCGCTGTTTGCAGCGTCCGGAGCAGCCGCTGGCGCAGCTGTGCTCGATGGCTTCGCGGGTGGCGACGTCGCTGTTCTGACCCGCGTCGCAGTTACCGTCCGCTCGGAGCCGATGGATGCGGCCGTGGTGGGGTCGGGCGAACGTAGGCCCCGCGCAACGAGGAAGCTGATCGAGCCACCGATTAACGCTGCGCCTGCAATCAGCATGAGTGCGGTTGCCGTCGGAACGCGCTGGGTCGGCTTCGCCCGCACCGCCCGCACCGGTTCGACCGGCGTCGCCGGCGGCACTTGTCGCTTGGTTGACGGGACTTCCGCTTTGGTGTCGACCTCCCAGTCCTCTGCCGTCGACAGCGGCACGGGGACCGCGGCTGGCGGCGGCAGGATCGGTTCGCCTACTTCGACACCGGGAATGATCTCGACCTCTTCGGTCGACTCAGGCAGCCCGAGTGGTGGGATAGAAGCAGGGGCGTCAGTCGACGGCGGAGGCAGTGACTTCGGCGGAGTTTCCAGGAACGAGTCGTAGCACGCGGTCCAGTCGCTCAGCGCACTCCCCAGGCTGTTTTGAATTTCCGCGCCAAATCCCGGGGGGACACCCATCGTGTCCGGTTTCGCGAACCCACGCGACCATGCAACTTTCGCTTCGAGACGTACGGCGTTGTTCATCCCCGGAGGGCGAAGTTCGAGCCAGACGTTGCCTGAATTCGGCGGTGCTAATGTGCGGACATACAATCCGGTGGACGATACGTTGTAGCTAAATCCGTAGTCGAATTCGTCGCTAGCCGCGGTGCGATACGCGACGATCGTGCCGTACAGCATACGCGGATCGCGTCGGCCACTTGATCCCGGATTTCGGGCTAGTTCGTGCGCTAAGAAGACGACGTTTTCGGGAGGACCACCGGACCACGTGACCGTTGCGTCGCCTAGCGGTTCAACCCGCGAGCCCAGTGACTCCAGCTCCGAGCTGGGAGCCAACACGATCCATACCGCGGTGTTGCCAGCTTCGCGGGCGATTCGGATCACGTCCGCGGGGTCGTCGAGATCGGAGCTGGCGACGACCAAATCCGTGTCTGCGGCGCGCGCCTTCGACCGCAGCATCTTGCCGTCTTCTGCGTACGAGACGTTGTAGCCCGCGGCGCTCAGCGCCCGACCGAGCACCAGGCAGCGTGCGCGGTCCGGGTGCGCCACCAGAGCCTGTCCGATAGCTGGAGGAGCGGGCGGCGGTGACTTCGGTATCGCCCGAAGTCGCAACAGTAGCGCGGACGATGCATCGAAGCTGACGACATCATCGGCCCCCCAACCGAACGCCAGGTTGAAGGTTTCGTCTTCGACCCGTTCGGCGACGACGATGATCGGCACGGCGCGCAGTCGCCGGTCGCTCCGAACGCGACGGCACAGCCGAGCAGCTCCCCTGTTCGTGGCGTTGACCAGCACCGCGCCCGGCGCGGTGCGGGCGAGGGACGCGATCGCGTCGGGCGCCGTGTCGACGATCGCCACCTCGAACCCGGCCACGCCAGCGATGAGTTCGAGCTCCTCGCGGCGTTCTGGCGCGATCGCACCGAGCACCAGCATCACGCGAGCTTCGCTCATTTTAAGCGACCATAGCCGCGGCCCTCCGCTCAAGCCAAGCGTAGCCGGGAAATTTGGCGACGTTCGCCGCGTTTCCCTTTGCTCGCTTACTTAAGCTAGTATTCGCTCTGCTGATGTCGGGACCATCCAAACGCCCCAAAGTAAAGCAGCCGCGCGAGTCGATGGCGACGATACCGGAGTCCGTGCCGGCGCCGCTGCGCCCCGACGACGATCGCGACACCGTCGTTGCTCCGCCACCCGACGATGACGTTGACTCGCTACTCGAATTCGATTTGGACGAGACGTAGTCAGCACCGCGCCCGCGAGTGCGGCCATCAGAAGACCAGTCGCCCGTAGCAGCGCGGGCGGCTCGTGTCCGACAGTTCTCGGACGGTTCCCACGATGCCGGGCCGGCCGCCGAGTTCGAACGCCTGCACCTGGAGTTGAAGTTGTTCGCCGGCAAAGCACGGACGGGCGAAAGCGAGCTCGATCTGCTCGGCGATGCGTTCGGGATGGCGTCCGTGCTGACGCAATCGACGCAGCGCGGCTTCTTCGAACAAACGGGGATAGACCAGCGAGTTCACGTGCTGATTGCTGTCGGTGTGGACCATTCCGGTTTGGGTAATGCACGGGTCGTCTGCTAGG
>JAUIKB010000925.1 GCA_030430975.1 Polyangia bacterium | reverse complement strand
GTTGCCCATCGGCTCTCAAAAGGCCGCGGATCTCCCAGGATTCGCGGCCTTTTCGCTTTTAGGCTCATCGTTTTCTACTCAGCAATTCACCCTCCAAAACGAATCTGAAACCCCAACCGGAAATCTGAACAATGAATACCGAAGAGCAACGAGAGCGCCTCCGGTGGCGCCACAAACCATTCCCCGAGTTGGCGCGGCTAGCGTGGCCGATCACCGTATCGATGCTGTCGTTCAGCACGATGACGCTGGTCGATACGCTGTTCGTCGGCCGGCTCGGGGCTTCCGCTTTAGCCGGCGTCGGTCTCGGCGGTGTGTACGCATTCACGCTGCTGTGCTTCGGCTTCGGCCTGCTCCGATCCGTCAAAGTGCTCACCTCGCAAGCGGTGGGTGCGGGTCGCAAGCACCAATTGGGCGCGTACCTCGGCGCGGGCCTGGTGCTGGCTTGCGTGCTGGGCGGCGTCAACATCCTGGTCGGCTACGCGACGTCCGGCTTTTTGCTCGACATAGCTGCGACGGTGGAGTCAGGTGTAGCGGCTCAGAGCTATGCCGACGTGCGTTTGCTAGGCGCACCGCTCGTGCTGCTAGTGGTGGCGCTGCGCGAGAACAGCTACGGCGTGGGGCACAGCACACCGCCCATGCGCGCCACGTTGCTGGCCAACGGCGTGAACGTCTGCCTGGACTACGTGTTCGTCATCCACCTCGACCTAGGTGTTGCGGGCGTCGCGTGGGCATCGCTGGCAGCTCAGGGTCTTGAGGTCTTAGTGCTAGCGTACGCGCGACGACGAGCGGTCGCCGGAGTGTCGGCGACGCGCGTTGTCCACGTAGTCGAGGTGTGGCGACTCGGCGTGCCGATGGGCCTGCAGATGCTGCTCGAAGTCGGCTCGTTTGCCGCGCTCACGGCGCTGCTCGCGAGCTTCGGCGAAACCGATGTCGCGGCGCACCAAGTCGCGCTCCAGGTCTGCCACCTAGCGTTCTTGCCTGCGTTCGCCGTTGGCGAGGCAGCGTCCGTGTTGGCTGGTCAGGCGGTCGGCGCGAACGAACGTCAGCTGGTGCGGCGGGTCGCACGGCTCGCGCTCGTGGTCGCCGGGAGCTACAGCTTGTTGTGCGGATCGATCTTCGCGATCGCAGCGTGGCCGATCGCCCGGATGTTCGGTAGCGAGCCCGAGCTGCTGCGCAAGATCACGCACCTGCTGTATCTCGCCGCGGCGTTCTTGACCTTCGACGCCGTCAACATCGTCGCCCGCTCGGTGTTGCGCGGTGCCGGCGACGTGCGCTTCCCAGCCGTCGTGAACGTGGCGATATCCTGGGCGTGCCTGCCGCCGCTCACCTGGGTGCTCGGGCACGCGCTTGGCCTGGGCGCCGTCGGCGGGTGGATCGGGCTCACCGTGGAGATCGTGCTGAGCGCCAGCGTGCTGTGGTGGCGCCTGGAACGCGGCAGCTGGAACGCTGCGGCTGACGCGACGCGCGAGCGTCTCGACAGCGTCGATCGGCAGACGGTCGATTCATCCCCGGTCGCCGCATCGGCATAAACACCGCGTCACGCGGGTGGCTGCGTTCGAGGCATGAGTCTTGAACGCGGCCGCCTGTGTGCGTTTGGGGCCACGGTGGCAGGCGCTGTGAAGAAATTCAATTGTCCCCGATGTTCAATTCAACGGGGGGGCGGTTCTGTTATAAGGCGCCGTTACCCACAGCCGGCCGAAGCGCCGCGACAAGGAGTGATTCCTACATGGCTCAACCGACCTTCCCCGCGATCAACGTTCCTGGCTCTGGTGCTCTGTACGCGCGCCTCCACACGACCCACGGCCCCGTCGTCGTGGTTCTCGAGGAACAACGCGCGCCGGAAACGGTGAAGAGCTTCGTCGGTCTGGCAACCGGCACGATGGCTTGGAAAGACCCGAAGACCGGCGAGGACATGAGCGGTCAGCCCCTCTACAACGGCGTGCGTTTCCACCGGGTGATTCCTGGATTCATGGTGCAGGTCGGCGACCCGCTCAGCCGCCACCTCGACATGGCCGGCCGCTGGGGAACCGGTGGCCCCGGCTACCGTTACGGCGATGAGTTCCACCCCGAGCTGCGTCATGACAAGCCGGGCGTGCTGTCGATGGCGAACTCGGGCCCCGGAACGAACGGCTCGCAGTTCTTCATCACCGAGGGACCGACGCCGCACCTAAACGACCGCCATTCTGTGTTCGGTCACGTCGTGGCCGGTATCGACGTCATTCACAAGATCGCCAACGTGCCGCGTGGCGCCAACGATCGTCCGAACGAGGACCAACTGGTCAACTCGGTCGAGGTGTTCCGTAGCGACACCGTCCCGACCGCGTAGCCAACGCCGCGTTACCCGAGCGGCTTGACCGAGTCGCCCTGGATCTCCAGGACGTATGGCTTGCCGCCGGGTAGCGACATCCCCACGTCGACGCGCCAGATCTGCTGGTTGCACGCGGACGTGATGCCGCCCTTTTGCACCGTATGGCCGACGACCATGCGCTTGGCTTTGAGGCGCCCCAGCACGCGACCCAGCTGCGCACAGGCAGCCGCGGTCGGCTCGCCGTCTGAATACAGACGCGTCCACACCGGAGCGTCCTCGCCGGAAATACTGGCCGGAGGCGTGCGACGCTTGGCGTTCAGATAGTCACGCACCTCGTTATTGATGCGACCGATACCGTGGTCGACGTGCTTTTCCAGCAAGCCGCCATGGACGAACACCGAATCGCCCACGATGGCGATCAGGTTGCGCTTGGCGAAGCGTTTGGCGTAGACACCCCCCGGCAGAAACGCGCGCGCCCGCCCGTGGAGCTTCGGCGGATGGCGCTCGACGCCTGAGGCGGCGCCGCCGATCTTGATGTCGTCGAACGCCGCTGTGCCGCCTGGCGTCGCGTAGCGGAAATCGCCCATCGCGTTCATCGTCTCGTGATTCCCGTTCAACACGTGAAACGCACCGCCAGCGGCCTTAGCTTTTGCCTCGAGACTGGTGAATAAGTCGAGGATCGCGCGCTCGTCGTCGCCGCGATCGAGCTGATCGCCGGTCTGGACGACGACCAAGCCCTTGCCGATCCAGTCGTCCTCGTCGTTGATGGCACCGGCGAGTTTGAGCGCAGCGCGCGTCGCGCTTAGGCTGCCGTGCACGTCGCCGAACGCGACGAGGCGCTTTGGAGCCGGGAAGCGAA
>JAUIKB010000924.1 GCA_030430975.1 Polyangia bacterium | reverse complement strand
GCCCCAAGGGCGTCAAGCGCTACCTGCAGAACGAGCACCCCGACCGGCTGCTCGACCCGCTCGAGCGCGACCCCACGGCACCCGGCGGCTTCCGGCCGATCGATTGGGATCGGGCGCTGGACCGGGTCGCCGGCGAGATCCGCCGGATCCAGGCCGAGCACGGCCCCGACGCGTTCGCCGTGCTCTCGGGCGTCTCGCTCAGCAACTCCTGAGCCACGTCTTCCGGCACAACCGAACTCTGCAGAAAGCCGCGCATCGAATCGACACCACCGAAGAAAAACAGTCGATCAGGGTACGTTTGACGGTCAGCGATCAAGTGTTGAACGAACCCCCAACGCACGCTCACAGCCAGCGCCGTACCGCCGTCGGTCAAGCGCAAGTAGCCCGCCATGCGGTTCGAGAACTTGAGAAAGTCGCTCACCTGCTCCTGGGTGTCTCCGATCGGAATAGCCCGCGCGTGCTCAACGCCCGCCGACACGAAAGTGCCGCTCGTCGCGCCCAGCGGCTCGTCACGTCTATCCCACGTGAAACCAGTGCGCTGCGAGATCACCACGCTTTCCCCCTCGGGGATCGGGTTGACGCGCAAGAACGCGACGAACGAGTCTCGCGCCGAATCTTCGAAGTTGAGCTGCGCGTCGTTCAGCTCAACCGAAGCACCCAAGGGGACCGAGAACTCGCGGTTGGGCCGGTACAGCAGCGTCACGATGCCGGCGTTCTTCGTGATGCGAAAGTCACGCGCGATGTCGTGCACCGCGACGCCGTCGACGCTCAGCCTAAACAGCGGACCGAGACCAATTTCGGGAAACTCGACAGACGCCGTAATGCGACGCTCCAAACGATCACCCAAAGACAGCCGGTTGAACTTGCGCCGCAGGGCCTCTTCGAAGATGAACACATCGGGCAAGTACGCCAACTGAAGCCGCGTCGTCAGCTGGATGGCTGATCCGCCGAGATTCCGGTGACCGTACTCGAGACCAACACGGAAACCCTCACCCGTCGACAAGCCGACCCGCGGCTCGATTCGCTGCGGAATCCGCTCTTGAACGCTGATGATGACGACCTTTTCCTTGGCTGGGATTTGCGGGTCTTCGAGCGACACGCTGACGCTGGCGAACACGCCGAGTGTCGCCAGCTGCTCTTCCGTCTGCCGAACCTGACTTCGCCGAAACGGCTCTCCCTTGACCAACGCAACTCGGCGCAGGATGAGCCGCTCACTCGTCCGCCGAGCGCCTTTGACCAAGATGTCCGAAACGATCACGCGCTCGCCCTCGGTGATCGCGAAACTTGCGCGACCGCGCGAGCGGTCAGGCGACAGGTCGAGCCTTACGTCCACGCGCGCGAACGCGAAGCCTTCGTCGGCGTACGCCCTCAACACGCGCTGCTGCGCCTTTTCCACTTCAATCTGACTAACCGGGCGTCCGAGGTCCAGCTGCGCCACGTCGAACAATTGGCGCTCGACGAGGCGCCGATTGCCCTCGAACTTGATGTCGTAGAGCGTGGTGCGCGGGCCAAGCTTCACCGGGATGTGCAGCGCCACTTCGGGTTCGCAGCGCACCCCCCGCCTCGGATCAGGCACACAGCTGGCCGTTGGATCAGGTTCGGACTCTGGCAGCGGCAGCCCACGTCGATCGTAACGACATGCCGTCTTTGGATGCTTCCGCGCGCCGACCGGAATGCACTTGCCTGCCGGCGACAACACGGAACAGCGACGCCTAACAAGGACGGCCGGGCCAACCTCTGCCGACAAATAGCCTTCGGAACGGTAAAGATCCTGCACGTGCTTCATCGCCCGTTCGTACACATCCGGCACGTACGTGCTCCAGGGATTGAGTCGATACGGCACCGGGCGCGATCCGGTTCTTCCGCGTGGCCCGAGGGCCCCATCGATGACGCTGGGATTAACGTCTCCAATCAGCTCGCCGCCCGGGAGTTCTTCGGACAGGATGCCGTCGATTTCACTTCCGACATCGTCGGCCGTCCTGGCTCCGGTCAGACAGGGGAAGAAACGGGCTGTCACCCGGACCCCGTGGCCCTCCTTGATCTTGAACCTCAGGTCGTGAACGGGATCGTCCGCATCGCCGATCTCATCAGCGGTCACGGCTACGTCCAGGAACCCCCGCTGAACGTAGAACTTACGGATCCGCCGCACGAGACCACCCTGCGAACGGTCTTCGTTGTCGGCCAGCTCCAGCGCGTCGAGCAATCGACTCCGATCGAAATGTGAATTGCCCTCGAAGCGTATCCGGATCCGAGGGCCGAGTTCGGGGATGACGACCAGTCGGACCCCGTCACCGCCGCCAGAGGTCCGGTGCCGCACCCTGGCGCGGTGCCAGCCTCGCGACCGCAACTCCTTAGCCAACGCCGCGTCCGCTTCGCCGAACAGCTCTTCGTCAACGCGGTCGCCGACGCTCACTTCATAAGTCGACAACGCCGCGTTAAGTCGCTCCGTACGCTTTCGCCCCGTTCTTGCCGCGATCGCGTGTACGACCAGAGGGGTGCCGGCGACGATCGAAACGTTGACGACAACCCTCAGCGGGTCCTCCGTCTCGATCGTGCTGATAGCAACGCGCGACTTCGGGTAGCCGCGTTCCGCGTAATACGCACGGATCCGCGCCTGCATGGTGGCGATCATCGGAACCGTGATTTCGGCGTCGGCGCGGAGCCCGGCTGCTCGCAGGGTTCCGTCCTCATCCAGCTCGCCACCACGAACGCGCACCGCGCGCACGATCTTCCTAGGCACGACCACCAGCCGCATCACCACGCCGTTGCCCGCGGGCACTTCCTCGACCCGCACGGAGGCGTAGCGACCGGTGCGTAGCAGCTCGTCCATCGCCCGTCGGGCGATGTCGCCGGTGAGCAGCTCACCGGCCTTGACGACCCGAAGCTTAACCGGTCGGCGCCAGCGGCCACCCTCGAACACCACATCCACCCGGACGATCGTCTTGGGCGTGCTCTGAACGGGCGCCGATAGCTCTGGTATCTCGTCCTGGGCGCGCGCACCGGCGGCGGTCAACAGGCCGAGCAGGAGCGCGACCCACCAGAGCGGGGCCGACCAGGCGGACCGGCGGGCGCTGCGCGACACGAATCCTTCCTACACCAGCGCGCCCGCGGCCCCCAGCAGCCGTGCGTCGATGCGACTTTGCCCACAAATGGGCGGCCGCACCGGGTTCG
>JAUIKB010000923.1 GCA_030430975.1 Polyangia bacterium | reverse complement strand
AAAAAGGCCAAAATCGCGCTACCGCGTCACGCCGTCGGCAACGCTGATGATGACCCTGCGGCGCTGGATGCCCGACTCGGTGTGGGACGCCTTCATGGCTGCGAATTATCCGCGGCCGGGGAAACCCTGAACACTGGCGAGACATGGGATAGGCTTGTGTGCCTGTTCCAATCGCACTTACAGCGACATCCAGGCCAGCGCTAGCGACAGCACGATCATCGCCGCCACCGTCACGTAGGCCACCGCGTTGTACAACGGGGAGTTCGTCCACTCGCCCATGAGGTCTTCGCGGTTGATCAGCATGACGGTGAAGATCAGGATCACCGGCAGCAGCACGCCGTTGAGCACCTGCGAGAACAAGATCAGCCGTACCAGCGGAAAGCCCGGAATCAGCGTCGCCCCGGCGCCGATCACGATCAGTAGCGTGTAGAGCCAATAGAACGTCGGCGCCTCGTCAAAACGCTTGTTCACGCCCGACTCGAGCCCCAGCCCCTCGCACACGGTGTAGGCCGTCGACAGCGGCAGGATGCTCGATGCAAACAGCGAAGCCGACAGCAGCCCGGCTGCAAACAGGTAGTAGGCGTAGTCGCCCAGCGGCTTCAGCGCCAGCGCCCCTTCGGCCGCGTCGCCGATCGAACGCGGTTCCTGCTCCCAGATCGCGCCGGCGCTCGAGACGATGATGAAGAAGGCGATGAGCGACATCACCACGCAGCCGACGATCACCTCGACGCGCGACTCCTTGTACTGCTTGGCGTCGATGCCCTTCTCCACCACCGCCGCCTGCAGGTAGAACTGCATCCAAGGGGCCACCGAGGTGCCGACCAGACCGACGAGGATTGCGATATAGCCGGCGTCGTTGAGCAACGCCGGCGTCACCGTCGCCTCCAGAGCGCGCTCCCAGTCCGGCTTCACCATCACGGCCGAGACGATGTAGGCAACGTAAAAGGTGCTGGCGACCAAGAAGATCTTCTCGACGCTGTCATAGGTGCCCTTCACCACCAGCACCCACACCAACAGCGCCCCGATCGGCACCGAGACGTAGCGCGGCACCTGGAAAAGCTCGAGCGAGCCCGCCACACCGGCAAAGTTCGCCGCCACGTTTGCCAGGTTCACGCCCAGCAGCACCACCATCACCAGGAACGTAGTGCGCAGTCCGAACTCTTCGCGAATCAGGTCCGACAGGCCTTTGCCGGTCACCGCGCCCATTCGCGAGCACATCTCCTGCGCCACGATCAGCGCCACGGTGATAGGAATCAGCGTCCACAGCGACAGGTAACCGAACTGCGCTCCCGCCTCGGAGTAGGTGAAGATGCCGCCGGCGTCGTTGTCGACCATGGCGGTGATGAACCCGGGGCCCAGTACCGCGAAGAAGATCGCAATCTGCCGCCGCATGTTCTGGAAGAAGGCCATCGGGTTTGCTGCAAGTCCTTCTAGCGCTTCGGCTTCAGGTGAGCGATCACGTCGTCGGCGGTGATCACGCCGTAGAGCACGCCGGTCTCGTCAACCACGGGCAGGGCGAAGCAGTTGTACTTGTCGAATAGATCAACCACGCGCTCGGAGTCGGCAAGGATGTCGATTCGGACAGTCTCGCGGAAGGCGAGCGGTCGCAGCGGCTGGTCGGGCGCTTCGAGCAGCAGCCGTCCGACTGGCGTGGAGGCGATCAGCCGCTCCTCGTCGTCGATCAGGAAGACGTGTGTGATGGTCTTGGCCAAATAGTCGTTTTCGCGCAGCCCGGCCAGCGCATCGGCCACGGTGGCGTCTTGCGGGACGGCCAGAAAGGAGTTGGTCATCATGCCGCCGGCGGTGTCTTCGTCGTACTCGAGCAATTCGCCGACGTCGGCCTTGGTCTCCTCCTCCATCTCGTCGAGGATCTGCTCGGATTCCTCTTCGTTCAACGCGTTCAAGATGTCAGCCGCCGCGTCGGGCTCCATCTCGTCAAGGATGTCGGCGGCGGTCTCTTTGTCGAGATTGTGCAGAACGCTGATCTGGACCTTTTGGTCGACTTCTTCGAGCGCCTCGGCGGCGAAAGACTTGTCAAAGGTCTCAAACAGTGCGCTGCGCTCGGCCGGTCCGAGCTCCTCGATGATGTCGGCCACATCGGCGGGATGCATCTGCCCGATGCGGTCGTGTGAGATGCGCAGCTTCAGTCGGCGCCGGCTGTCGGGCTCGACGATGTTGCAGTATTCCCAGGGAATCGAGTTCGGCGCGATGCGTTCGCCGAGCGCCCGGATGGTGCGGTAAGGCAGCAGCCCTTCGGTGAGCCGTCGGAAGGCGCCCTGCAGGCCGACGCCCACCTCGTGCACCCACAGTTCGTCGCGGTCGGGCAGTTTCTCGATGCGCAGCGCTACATCGTTGACACGAACGACCTTACGACCGTTGACGTCGACGATCTGCTGGTCGAGCAAGTCGCGGTCGAGCAGCAGATGCGACTCGTCGGGGTGGTAGGGGGCGAAGTGGTCGTCGGTGAGGACGATGCCTTGCGGCGTAATGGTCTTGACCTGATCGAACCGGACCTGGAAGCGCGTGCGCCCGTCACCAAACAGGAAGCGAGACACACGTCGAGCGTGCTCGCGCGGTGCGAGTGCGGCTTCGCGAACCCGGCCGAGACGATCGCCGGCGGGTCCGGTCAGGCGCATGCCGGTCAGTTCGGTCAAAAAGACCAAACGCTCGGAGTCTACGCGGGCTACTGCCATCGCGGCGCTCTTGTTCCTGCTGCGGACTTCCTGGGTCGTCGAACATCGACGTATCTACCAACGGAGCGCTTCGGCTCCGTCGCTCTTCAGTGTGCAACAGCGGCCGGGGGCCGAACAAGAGAGAGGACTTGATGGTGTCAGCAAGGGAGGGGCAAATGCAGCGGGGCCGGACGTTTCCGCCCGGCCCCGCTTGAACGTATCTGGAAGAAAGGCTACTGCGCCCACGTCGGGTCTTTGTACTCAACCTCGACCGACTTGCGCAGCTCCTCGAGCCGCTCCTGCATCAGCGAGCTCTGCAGGCGCTGAAGGACCTGCACAGCCACGTCGGAGTAGGGCCGCGCGCGACGCTCGGTGACTTGGAAAAGGTAGTAGCGTCCGCCGTCCTTGATCGGCGCGGAGACCTGCCCTGTCTCGAGCGCGAAAATCGCTTCCTTCACCGGCGCGGACAGGCTGGTGTCGTCGGGGCTGAAGTAGCCCAGGTC
>JAUIKB010000922.1 GCA_030430975.1 Polyangia bacterium | reverse complement strand
CGTTATACTGCGTCATGCCGGGCACGGTCGAGATGGCCATGTAGTCCGCTATGCGAGCCGCATGCCACCAGCACCAAGACGTCATTCCACGCTACAAAGCGGAGTGGCTCAACCAGTTGAACCCCTGGCGGGTGCGCAGCGTCCTTCGCAGCTGCGTAGTGGTGCTTGCACGCAGAGCGTCATAGAGGTTCAACCTTTTCGCACACTTGCACGAGCAGTCATGAGCAGCGGAAGCAGCGCGTGTCACAAATGCCATGGGTTTTCCAGATTCTTCCGGTGCTCTGACTCCAGCCGCACTATAATTCGTGAGGAGCTAGACCATGAAGCGACTCATCGCGGCAGCGCTGGTGTGCGTCCCACTCTGGGCGTGTGGAGACAACGACACGGCAACCGAGGTCCCTGGTCTCGAGTCCTGCAAGAACCAGTGCGGCGCTTGTCCAACCTGCTTTTCGAAGTGCGTGTGTTTCGGCGCTGATGTGAACTCCTGCAGAACCGCATGCGGCCTCGGTGGCGATGCTGGCGGCACCGGACCGGGCGGCGCCGGCGGAGGCGGCGGCGCAATGGCCGGCAACGGTGGCACGAACGCTGGAGGCACTACCAGCGGCGGCAACAGCGGCAACAACAGTGGCGGCAACAACAGTGGCGGCACCGGCAGCGGCGGCACCAGCAGCGCCGGTGAACCTCCCGAACTGAGCGGCATTACGGACGCTCACAACCAAGCACGCGCGACTGAGGGTGTGGGCCCGCTTACCTGGGACCCCGCCCTGGCCGAGGTAGCCAAAGCTTGGGCCGAAGCCTGCGTCGACCAGAAGTCCCCGACCGGATTGATCGACCACAACGATGGACGAAGCGACAACTACCCCGGCTACGTCGGCGAGAACATCTATGGGGCCAGCGGTCAGGCCAGCGGCCAGCAGGCCGTATCGAGCTGGATGAGCGAAGAGCAGTACTACGACTACGCGACGGGCCACTGCTCGGGCGTCTGCGGCCACTACACGCAGGTCATGTGGGCCGCGAGCAAGAAGCTCGGCTGTGCGCTCGCGAACTGCCCGGGTATGCAGTTCGGCAACGCAATCGTGTGCAACTACAGCCCGGGTGGCAACAGCGGGGGCAAGCCGTTTTAGGCTTCGCGCCGACGTCCGCACCAGGATCGAAGGACGGCCGATTCTCTCTTGCGCCCGCCAGCCATGTTGGGGTAGACCTCCGGCCCCACGCGAAGGTGGCGGAACTGGCAGACGCGCTAGCTTGAGGTGCTAGTGGGGTAAAACTCGTGGAGGTTCAAGTCCTCTCCTTCGCACCAATCGCCACCAATCCAGGCGCCGCGCGTCAACCCGCGGTTCCGGTCGGGGCGACTCCGCGTAGCGCCGCGACGATCTCCTTCATCTCGAAGGGCTTGCGCACCCAGTCCGAAATCTGGTGATCGCCGACGTCCGGCAACCCGACCGCCGTGCCGCTGATCAAGATCACCGGCATATCAGGATTGTTCGCTCGCAGCGCATCCAGGGCGCCCTTGGTGTCAGTGGCGATCGGCGACAGATCGATGAGGGCGGCATCAAACGGCTCCGAACCTGCAACCAGGCGCCGCATGTTGTCGGCGTCCCGCGCCGACTTGACGGTCGCGCCGCGTGTCTCAAGCGCCAGTTCGATCAACGATACGACCGCCGGATCGTCTTCCAGGACCAGGAACCGTTTCCCAGTGAGATCGCCGACGCGCGGTCCGGGGCGGCGATCCGAGCGCACGTCGATGGCTGGCCACTGCAGGTCAAAGCGCGCCCCCACACCACCCCTGACATGTTCGAGGGTGCCACCCTTTTTCTGTGCAAGATTTCTCGAATGCCTGAGGCCGATCCCGGCGCCACCCGACCGGGTAGAAGATGGCGCTTCCCACAGCGTGTCAGCTTGCTCCGCGGGGATCCCCGGTCCCGAGTCCGTCACCGTTAGCTTGGCGCCGTCCTCGCCGGCGGTCACCTCGAGCCGCACCACACCGCCTTTTGGTGAAAACGCGATGGCGTTGAGCAACAGGTTGATCAAGATCTGACGGCACGTGCTCGGCTCATTGAGGGTGGCGGCGCGGCCGTCGTTTTCGACCAGCTGCACCCGGACCGAGCGCTCCTCGGCGACTTGCTCGACCGCCCGAATCGCGTCGCGTGCGACCACGTCCGCGAACTCCTCTGACGCGTCGATCGAGACATCTGCGCCGATCGCGCGTCGCGCGACGGCATAGCCCAGCCGCGCGTGGGTTCTGGCTACGCTCAGCGCTTCGCGCACCGAGGGATCGAACGCTCGTTGGTCCGCAGCGTCTAGCCAACCGAGCACGACGGTCAGAGCGTTCGACACTTCGTGCAGGGCGCCCGGCAGATCGAGCTCGGGATCGTCGTCCAAAGCGCGGGGCCCCCCATCGCGAGTGGGTGTTTTCACGCGAGCAGAATATTACAGGCTTGCTCGAACAGCCAGACGCTTCTACCTGCTACTTCAGCGTCGAGGGCAGCAGCAGCTCGAATTCGCCGTTCGGCTCCGAATCGACCTCCCCGACCTGGATGACGCTCACGGCGGCATCGGCGCTCGCAACGTAGCCGTTCTCGCCCACATAGGCGAACACCTGAATGCGAGCCTCCCCAACCGGCCCCGCCGCCCTGAGTTCCCCACGGTGCCTCACCGGTACGGACAGCTTGAGCGGTCCGAACCCGGTGTTGGGAACCGTGACGTTCGGCAATACCAACCAGGGGTAACCGGTCTGCGCGGACGGTCGAACCGACAGATCGAAGACCCCAGGATCGGCTGCCAGTTTGAACGAACCGTCTTCGCTCGTCACGCCACCGGAAGCGCGAGGCACGAACGGCGCCTCGCCGAGCGCGCGGTCGAATGCATCGAAGCTCAGTCGGGTTGGCGTCGCAATTGCTTGAACCGGCAATCCTGCGACGGCACCTCCTGACGTTAACGCAGATGCGACCGTCCCCGCGATGACAGCACCTTCTTGCAACTCGACGCGCTTGCCCGCCTGGTCTTCAAAGTCGAGCAGGAAGGCTGCGGTGTCGGGCTCCCACGGAATGCGGCGGTAGGTGTTGAGGTCGATGTTTTCACTCACAAAACGCACGGCACCATCTGCCATGGTGAATTGGCCACCACCCACGTGCATGCTCTTGAAGGAGTAGTTGTTTGGCCAGTCTCCCCGGCAAGC
>JAUIKB010000921.1 GCA_030430975.1 Polyangia bacterium | reverse complement strand
AGCGTATAACTGCCCCGCCGATAACTTGGGCGCTGCAGACACGGCACTGATCCGCTGTGATGGGCAACCCGGGGTTGACCACGGTTACATCAACGTAGCCGAGCTGGACATACCGAACAGCGACGTGTTCATGCCGTGGACGCATGAAGTGCTGAATACGACCGCATCTCCGGACCATGAGAGTCACTACAATAATTATCCTGGAGGGAATAAGTCGACGAACTACCACTACTACGGCGGGGGCAAGAATCAGATACTGCCGCTTACTTCGATCGACTTCGACGGAATCGGGCCGACGCCGCGTAAAGTTAGCGATGGCGGGACCCGCGTATGGACAGACTTGATGGGATGCCACGGAACGTCGGGTGCTGGCGTCCTACAGCCCGAGGGGGATCAGTTCACGTTGCTTGGACCGGTGACTCGGGACAGTTCGGAGCTTGGCAATAACCTCTGCTATGAGAACGCCCCATTTCCGGCCGCAAACGAGGCCGGAGACTCGCATCTGGCATACTCAGCGCTCAGTTATACCCAGGCGCTCTACGCGGCGTCCGACGACTGCTGGGGCGGTCCGAGCGAGTTCAGCTACTTGTTTTGGCTGAACTGCAGCGGCGCTTGGTTTCCGACGGACGTGGTCCCTGCGCCGGCTCCGCCCCCGCCGTTTGGTTACACCGACGCGCGGACTGAACCCGCGATGGTGGTTCCGGCCGGCACGGCGTTGGATTTCCCCGGAGGCCCGACCGTGGCTGGAGTGAAGTACCGGGCGTCGATACGCGTCCAGGTGCAGGGCGGAGCGACGACGGTGAGTCTCAAAGTCGGCTCAAGTACGGTCGCACGCCGCGTTCTGGCAGCCGGAGCGTTTGGTACGCTGAGCGCCGACTTTGTCAGCGATCGGCGCTCACTCGGCGACGTGGGGGTTGAAGTGGCCAGCGGGGGCGGCGACGTGCTGCTGAACAACGTGGTGCTCGTGAGAGACGACGCGACCAACCCGCTGAACACGTTGTACGATCGCGCGGGCGCCGGTCTGCTCAAGCCGGCCGCGACGACGGCCATTCCGATGCGTTTCGTCGGCGACGGAACGCGCGGATTTGCCGCGATGCTAAAGCCAGCGGAACGTTTCGTGGCGACGCGTCTCGCGTTGAATTCAGCGGCTGACTACGCGGCGACGATATCAGCTCGCGGTACCGCACCTGCTACTTGCGGGCTGAGCTATGCGGACGGCACGGAGGTTTCGGTCCCTTGCGCAGGGACGCCAACCTCCGGATGGCATGAGCGTTCGGCTGCGTTTGCGTCGGATGGGCGCGAGCCGATCGCGTTCTTTGTCCAGAACGATGGGGCGGCATCCCTGCTGATCGACGACCTGCAGCTGCGTACGCAGCAGGGGAGCAGACGGTGATGGAGGGCCGTACAACGCGGGAGTCGCGAGCGATCCATTCGCCGGATCATGCCCGATGTCGACTGCGTCACCTGTCCGCCGCTGCGCTAGCAGTTCTGTTGGCGGGTTGTAGCAATTGGACCGGGTGTGGGTACGGAGGTGACTTCGAGAATGCGTATTTTGGTGGATGCACGGGTAACTCACGAGCGGGTGCGCTTTGCTGTCGAGACTAGGGAACGGCACCGATGGTGGCGACTAGCTCCCGGGCATTCAGATTACTAGGCAGGAATTGAATCATCCGCATGTTGCGAGTGGTCACATCGCTAGGCACGCCGAGCGTCGAGGCGAGCAGTCGAAACTCTAGTTGCCGGTCCATCCAGCGTAACTGCAGGTCGACGAACACGGATGCGCCGCCGCAGACGGCGTCGGTGTCGCCGCGCCGCCTCGCGTAGAGTCGCTCCAGCTGCGGGTCGGTTGGAGAAGCGCGCATCATCTCCAGAAACAATCGCGTTCGAAAAAACGTCTGTAGGTCCGTCCAGTTGAGTACGTGTTGCTTGACAGCGTCGATCAGCGTGTGACCACCGCTGCTCGCCTCAACCTGGTCCACGTCACAGAACGTGCTCAGCAACAGGCGGCATCGATCGTTCATCGTCAGCAAATTGCCGTACCGGTCATGTAGGAGAGCTGCGTCGCTAAGCAGAGACAGACTAGTTTCCAGGGTTGCGACAACGTCGTGCAGACGTTCCAGTTCGCCTTCCTCGGGATAGGGCGCGACGTAGCCTGCGGCTTCGAGGAACACACCCATTTCGCGATGGGGCACATCCAGCGCGTTGGCGATTTCGAGCACCACTTCTCTGCTTGGTTGTGCCTTGCCGTTTTCCAAAAAGCTCAGGTGTCGCGCTGAAACACCAGCTCGACCAGCAAGAATCTCTTGGGAAACTCCGAGTCGATGCCGGTGCTGACGGAGCAAACGCGCAAACGGGGGCGAGGCCATGCGAACATGGTGCGCCAGAAACCAGGCGGTGTGGGCCGTCGTGTCCGCGTCGCCGCCGTTTTGCACAGCGAAGCGGTTCGAATCTTACCTCGCACGTAAGATCCCGGTTTCGACGTTTGCGGTATCCCCGATTGTCGAGTTGTCCGTCGTCGAACAGTTGCCGTAGTAGCGAGCAACGCTGTGTTGTACGTTGGCCCTGTGAAGTTGGAAACTGGCGGTGGGGCTGTTCGGTGGAGCGGCGTTGTTGGTCACTGCCTGCTTCGAAAAGAGCGAGCAAAGCACCCAGGCCGTCCACGCGCATGCCCGCGGCGGAATCGATCAAGAACGCAGAGCGGCATAGCAACGCTGCAGCCGCGTACGACGACTGGGCGGTCGGCGTGTTCGCTCACCGCGGCGGAGGCGAGGGAGAGCACGGATCGCCAGCCATCGAGACCTATCGAAGGAGAAAACGATGTCGAAAACGGGCGAAGAGCTGTTTTGGGAACTTGCGGCTGAACTGCAGGCCGAGGATCCGCGGATAGTTGAAGGCACCATCATGAAGAGCCGCTGCTTGCGGGTCGGCGACGAGTTTCTAGCGCTGGTTAACCACAAGGGTTCCGGCTTGGTCGTGAAGCTGCCCAAAGAACGCGTAGCCGAGCTGATCACGCAGGACCGTGGCAAGCCGTTCGCACCGGCCGGCAGGATCTTCAAGGAGTGGCTCTCCGTGCCGAAGCCGGACCGTCGACGCTGGCGGTCGCTGCTCCGGGAAGGAATCGCGTACGTCGGAAAGTAGTCTGCGTGCCGCAACGACCACACCTAACTCACGCGTTCAGAC
>JAUIKB010000920.1 GCA_030430975.1 Polyangia bacterium | reverse complement strand
GGCTGAACCGGCGAAGCTCCCTCGCGCAGGGCGCGTGCCAGCCGGCGGAGACGGGCGGCTGGCTAAAGCTGTGGAGGCTGGCGCGGGACGTGCGCGCTTGTGGAGGCGGGTCAGGCCCGGGCGTGGGTTCCGCCGCGCCAGTGCTCATCGCAGCTCAGAGACTGGCGAAAGGTGGAGAGCAACCACGACCGGCTGACCCACCTCAAGCGGTCGGTTTAGCGCTCGTGGTAGAGTCCCGAGCGGCAACGAAGCTCGGCGCTGACACCATTTGACGCCACATGAACGATGCTCCACCACCGGTACGGCCCTCAACTGAGGATTTACCTCTCGGCAATTCTGAGATCAGCTTCGATCGATTCCAATCGTTTTGCCGCGACCTTATTCAAGCCGACGAAACCGTCGTGTGGTGTGAGCACTACGGCAAGCAGGGCGACCCGCAAAAGGGGATCGACTTAGTTGCAACCACTACCACGGGAGACACTCACGTCTACCAGTGCCGTCGCGTGGCAAAGTTTAGCGGCAGTTCCGCGCAGAGGGTGATTGAGGGCGCCTCGTTTCCAGCCCAAGAATACATCATCCTGGTGGGCTGCGAGGCGACCGCTAGTGCACGCGACGCTGTCAAACGGACTGAACACTGGCGTCTATGGGACCGAAGGGACCTGTCCGCCATGGTTCATCAGCTTCCTCGCATTGTGGCGGCGCGCTTGGTCACCCGACACTTTGGCCCAGCTTGGTGCCAACACTTTCTCGGTAGCGAACTTCCGGAGGCAGTTCAACCCTACGAGGAGTACTTCGCTGAGCTACGCGAGACGGAACGGCTATTTCACCACGCCTGGCCCATCGTTGGTCGCTCCGACACCTTGAAAGAGCTGGAAGAATACGCTGACGGCTCCACGCGCGTGGTGCTTCTCGTTGGGTCGGCGGGCGTTGGAAAGACCCGCATTCTGATTGAGTTCGCCAAGGGGCGCACGCTACCGACTTGGGTCGTAGCTGACGCTAGCGGACTGACAAGCGCAGACGTTCAGCAGCTTCCTCGCGGCGGATGCTTCTTGATCATCGACGATGCGCACAGACTCGAAGGTCTCGATGTCGTGCTTCGACGGCTTCGCGCGCATCCTCTGGCCAGGCTAGTGATTAGCTGTCGGCCGCACGGGGTGGACAACGTCCTCCGCGCGCTTAGCTTCGCTGGCTACGATGCTACCGAACTTACTCGTGTCCGCGAACTACATCGCCTGACTGAAACCGAGGCGTCTACGCTTGCTGAGCGAGCACTCGGACCTGAGTTCGCACACGCCGCTGATCGTGTTGCGCGCGCCGCCGGGCGGAATCCTCTGGCGTGCGTTGTCGCATCTGAGTTAGTGCGCAGAACCGCGACCGCCCCGGAGTTTCTGGATAGGGATCAAGACTTCCAGTTCCACGTGTTGTCGCGCCTTAGAGACGCCGCCCTCGCAGACAGAATCCCTGCAGGCGTCGGCAAACCCTTGCTTGCAGCGCTTGCGGCGCTGGCACCCGCTCGACTGTCCGATGAACCGCTTACGAAGTTGGCCGAACTTCTGCAGTTACCGGTGCTGGAGTTGGCGGAATATCTGGATACGTTGCAGGTCGGCGGCTATCTGGTGGAGACTTGTGATGGTTGGCGCGTCGCACCCGACATGTTCGCCAATTTCTCGTTGACCGAAGCTTGTACGGGCGCAAGCGGTCGGGTGTTCTTACAGCGACTGGTAGCCCACTTCGGTCGCTCAGCGTCGACGACGCTACTGCGAAATCTCGGCGAACTCGACTGGAGAACGGGGTCCGACAACCGGCCTACGCTTGATGTCGTGCATCAAGCTTGGCTTTGGCTCTACGATGACTTTCAGGCGGCCGATGCCGTTGGCCGCGTCGATATTGTCCGACACGTCGGCGAGGTCGCCTACTTTCAGCCGAAAGCCGCGATCCAGTTCGTCGACAGGGTGCTAGCCGCAGAAGGTGAACTGCCCGCAACGTTCGGCGAACTTCGACCCGCACACTATCTGACGGCGATTCTGCAAAACGCCAGCTTTGATCTGCGTTGGATTCACGCCTGCTGCGACCATCTATGGCAACTCGGAATCGCGGACGAGCGCCACCTTGAGGCCAGCCCGAATCACCCGCTCAAAGCCCTCTCCGAGCTGGCAGGCTACGATCTGGGCAAACCATACTCGGTTCAGCTCGCACTACTCGACCGCGCTGAGATCTGGTGCGAACAGGCAAGCGACCCGGACCACGTCAGTGCCCTTATCGCAGTGATCGATCCGATGCTCGCATCGACGTCACTTAGCATCACGCCGCGGGACGATCAGCTCAACCTGCAACCGTTCGTCGTTAGCGCGAAGAAGTCGGCCTCGATACGGGCTCGCGCTGTGGCACTCCTTGGCCGTGTTGCCTTGCATGGCGGGCTCCGCAACGCTGTTGAGTCACTGTCTACACTCATCAACGGCAGCATGAATCCGATGCCGGCGTTCGGTGGAGCCCTGACAAAATCAGAAACCACAGAATGGTCCGATGCACGCTGCGAGATTCTTGCGACGATCGACCGTGTGCTGCGAAAGCGCAACGATCGCATGATGTGGTTCATAGCGAGCCGAGACCTCGAGTGGCTCCACGCTCGGGGCTACCCCGCTGCCGTTAGCAAGAGCGCAGCACGAATCCGCCAAGCAGTACCCGCCACCTTCGAGCAGCGGCTGCTTACTGGGCTCGCCAACTACCCCTTCGAGTACGGTAACGACGAATCCCTCGAGGAACGTGGCTTGCGCCGTCGGGCATTCTTGGACGCCCTGGCTGCCGAGTTCGTTGAACTTCACCCGGCCGCTGAAGCCGGGAGGGTCGCGCTGGAGAGTGCCATCGACGCGCTCAGCACCAACTCTGCTGATGAGCGTCATGCGCTGGTTCATTCGCTAGCGGCAAACCAGCCGGATTATGCATCCAATTTGTGCCGAGCTGTTCTGGAGGCTAACGAGGGCCGACTAGTCGAATGTGTTGCCACCCTGCTCGTTACGCTGCAACGAGCAGATTCGGACTACCCGACACTTGAGCTCGCGCAGTTGCTCTCGGAGAGCGAGCGCGCTGAGGCCCGTGCTCAGGCGGCTTTTGCCATTCGCGCCTGGGTCCAGGATATCGGCGAGCAAGTTCGCCCCGTCCTCACGGCGCTTGTAGCTTGCGCCGGT
>JAUIKB010000919.1 GCA_030430975.1 Polyangia bacterium | reverse complement strand
CACTCGGCTGCGGATCGCGTAAACCGAGCCGACCGAATGTCCGGACCGCTCTGCGACTTCGGCGATCGAGACCCCGTCGACATGGGTTTGCCAGAACACCGACCAATGATCCGCCGACACGTCGTTTTGCACGAGTCCGGCGGCGGTAAGGAAGACATGATCGCGGTGCTGACGTTCCCAGAGTGACCGAGACGCTTCGTCGGGGACGGCCCGACCGGCCAGCGACCGCTGGTGACTCGTCCCTCCGGTCCCCCGCCGCGCCAGTTGGCGGGTGACCAGGTTCAGCAGTGCGTTTTCGGCGACACGCCGGAGCCAAGCCGTAAATCGGGTCGGCTGGGCGTGGGTGGCGGAAGTCGGTCCGTGCTCAGCGGACCCGGCGGGTTGTCGGCACTGTCTAACTCGGGGCTGAACGGTTCGAAACAGCGCCGCACAAAGAACAGGATGGCGCGCAGTGGGAGAAACACGCCGTAAATCCACAGCAGGATGTCAATGCGATCGACGATGCTGAGCACCAGCGTCGTGAACAGGACCGCCCCGACGTAATCGAGCCCGAACCAAGTGTCATAGAACCACGTGAGCGGGTTCTTTCTTTCTCGCAGTTCGTTGAAGCCCGCCTTGAGACGCTTGCGCACCGCGTTCGGCGTGTCGACGACTCGCTGGATCTCGCCCTGGAGGAGCTTCGGATGATCGAGCAGCGCGCGCCACTTAGCGTACAGCATCATCGTGAAGCCCAGCTCTCCAAAGCTTGCGCCCATGGCGAGAAACAGCGGCGTCACGCTGCCATCGCGCAGCCATAGCCCGACGCCCGCGCTATAGAACAGCACGGTGTTGATCAGGCGGTGGCTCACCATGTCGACGTAGCCGCCTTTGACGCTGTACTGCCGACGGTAGCGCGCTATCTCGCCGTCGACGGTGTCGAGCACGAGACCGAACCACATCGTCAGCGCACCAGCGATAGGCACCCAGCGCCGCGACTGATCGAGCTGAGCCACGGCACCGGCGATGAACACACCGGTCGAAAAAACCGTTATCTGGTTCGGGGTGATACGCGTGCGTAGAAGCAGCACCGAGAACGGATACGAAACATGCCGAGTGAAGTATCTGGCGAGCGGCGCCTCGGCATCGCCTTTGCTGAAAATGCGCTTCAGCTCTCGCCTCGGCGGGAGCTTCACGTGGAACCCTTCATCGGGGGGCGCCAGTCATCGTGACGCATGTGCCATGCAACCCGCACCAGATCGACGGTGCTGTCCCTGACCCATCGGAAGCTCGCGCCACGCGCTTTACCGCCGATTCGCGGCAAATGGTCTATCGGATGGCGTTCGATTCGGTACCCAAGACGCGCCGCCTTGAGCAGGCGCTCAGCGTTCATAAAGGCGCTCCGGCTCACTGTCGGCATTTCTTTCAGGATATGTGTGCGGAACAATTTCACTGCACCGATGTCGCCAAATTCTTCCCCGAACACCGCCTTGACCAGCCCGTTGTACGAGTTGGAAACGAACTTTCGATACGACGTGTAGCCCGACTTGCGGACCCGGTTGCCTACAACGACATCGGCGCCGGCCTCGATGCGCTCCATCATCTCGCCGATCACACCGATCGGCACTTCGCCGTCGCAGCTCACGCCCGCGAACAGCTCGCCCCGCGCGTTGTTGACAAGCGTGTTCGCGAACCCACGAAATCCCAGGTTGTAAGGATGATGGATGACCCGAATCTGAGGAACGTCCGCGGCGAGACGCTCCATGATGTCGCCGGTCTGGTCGGTACTGCCGTCGTTAACCAGAACGATCTCGAAGTCTGGTGCGAACGACGGGACACGCTTCAGCCAGTCTTGGACGACGTGCTCCAAAGACTCCTCCTCGTTCAACGCGGAGGAACCGATGGTGAGTTGGGGCCTGGCGCGGCTCATCCCAGCTACTGTATCAGGGCGCCGCGCCCGCAGCGCGGCGCCGAAACACGATGAAGTCTTCGGCGACTATTCCGCGACGCTCGTACCGGGTGCTCAATAGCTGACGCAGCTCAGCGTCTGCCTGCACTCGAACGTTCGAGGCAGGCAACCCGAACCAAGGAAAGCTATCGCGAGTGCGCAGCAGCACGAATTTCGGCTGCGATGCCCTCATTTGCTCAAGGAATCGCCGGCGATGCCACGGGCGGTTGGCATCTGAGACGACACTCGCCACGACGTAGCGCGTGGCCGGCGCGCGCTCCGCGAACAGGTAAACCACCGCTCCGCGATCGAGCACCTGAATCGTGTCGCCGGGCGACGTCGCCTGGCGCAGCATCAGCCCGGCTGACCGCTGGGCGGCGTAGTTATAGTAATGAGCTTCCTGGCCGTACCGATCCCACTGCGCGACGAGCGGCGTCTTGCCAAACACCACGTCGCTCCAAAACACTTTCGTGTCGCGCACAAATCGTCCGGTGAAGGCGAAGAACCAGAGCACCGCGATTCCCGACGCCGCTCCGACCGCTCGACGCACGCTCGAGCGCCAGCGTTTACCGAGCGAGGAACGCACGACCGTCCACGCAGTCGCTACGCCGAGCCCGCCCAGCACCGCGATAGGCGCCGCCAGGATCAGCGCGTGATATCGAAACAGGTACCCGCCCGAAGCGAACTGAAACAGCGCGCAGCCCAACCAAGCGCTCAGCAGCAGCGCGGTCAGGACGCGAGGGCGCCGCGCACCGTCCGCCTTGGCGGCGCCCAACCAGACGAGGCCGACCAGCATCACCGCAACCAGCGCGTCTCGCTGCGCTTGCGACCAGCCAAGCGACCCGAACGTCCGACTCATGCGCTGCCACGTCACCGGCTCGCGCTTGCTGATGTACGCCGCGTTGTCGCGCACCATGATGTCATACAGCGGCTCGAGCCCTCCGCGTGCCCAGAGCCAGAGCAGAATCGGTACCGACACCAGCGCCGCGCCAGCCGCGACCCACGCCGCCGTACGCGCTCGGCTTTTCAACGAACGCTCACCGGCGGCGGCCAAGATCGGCGTCGCGACGACGGCGAACAGTGCCGCCTGCGGTTTGAACCAGCAGGCACCCGCCAACGCGGCCCCGACGGCTATCGCAGCCCAGCGTTTCTGCTCGTGCAGCGTAGCGACACCGGCCGCGACCCCCAGCGTCATCAAGGCGCCCTGGTACAGCTCCACCTGTCCCCGCTCCGGTAGCTCCCACAGCACGCAGGACGTAGCGACGCCCA
>JAUIKB010000918.1 GCA_030430975.1 Polyangia bacterium | reverse complement strand
GATCGGCGTGGGCCTCGACGGACGGCAGGGCTCGCGCCACGTCGCCGATCAACACGACGGCCAGTGCAAAGAGCGGGCCTGTCCACTTCACGGCTCGCTCGCCTCCACAAATATCGGATGTCGCGAGATGAGAAAATACGCCCCGCTCTTGCCCTCGCTCCGGACCAACAGACGTGAGGGGCCTTCGGTTTGTTCGAATTGAATTCGAGACACGACAGGCGTGTTCCCGAACTGAACGACGTCTGCGGTTCCGGTGAGCTCCGTCCGATGCTCAGCAGCACCGTCGCGCATCCGAACGACCAGCTTCACATCGCGCAGCGGGCCGCCTGACGTCGCGGCTACAGACAGCCTGACATTGAGCTCGACCTGCCCATCCCCAAACGACCGCGCAAACTCATAGGGACCGTTCAGGAGCGCGTCCGGCGCAACCGCCAGCGGAGCGCGGAGCCTCTCTCTGCCAACTCGAAACTCAACCCGCAGTGGCAATCGCAGCCGCACGCCAGGGCCAGCGTCAAGACGTACCGACTCCCCACGTGCGGCGGCGAGCAGTTGGCGCTCCAGGCCGGACATCGAAAGCGGCCTTTCAGACAGCGCTCGGTTCCAAGCGTGCTGCGCAGCCGCTAACTTCGGCACCGCGGCGAGTTTCGCGGCTAGGTAGCCGCTGCTCGGGATCGGGCGCCCCAAGCAGCCAGACGACATCTGCGTCTCCAAATCCGTCTGCCGGCGCGCGCTGCGTAGCACGCCGAGTACACGCTTTACCTGCGGATCCACCGAGAAGAATACCGAGTGGACCACGCCGTTGGCCGTCCCACCCCGAGCCGACTTGGGCGTCCGCTTAGGCAACCGCACCGCGACGTACGGGACGATCTCGTTCACACGTAGAACCCGGTACGCGCCACGATAGACGAGGTTGACGTCGCGTGACGCCGGAACGCTTTCGTCAACCCAGCGGCGAATCGCCTGCGCATGGATACGGCGCTGCACGTCCGACAGCTCGTAGTCGGTTTCCGTGACTTCCGGCACGGACGCCGGCAGCGCCGTCGGCTCAACGCCGGTCAGCTCGCGCAGACGGCGGGAGTGATCCGCACGACCGCAACGGCTCTCGATCACCTCCGGGAACGCGCCGGGGCGACTTGCGAGGGTGATCCGGCAAGCGATCCGACTCACGCAGCGATACGTCGCCACGTACCGATAGCGAATCGGCCCAGGCCGCAATATCCCGACCGCGGACTGAAGTGGCGGTAGCGTCCGGGCTCGCGCCGGCGCGCACTCGACCAACACCGCCGGCGCCGATACCCGCGGCATCGGACAGCTGTCGCCGAGCCCTGACTGGACATGCGGCGCCTGCGCACACCCGAGCACCGCTATCGGGACCAGCGCAGTCGACAGGCGGCGAAACGACGCTACCAAAACGAATGAGAGAGCCGTGCACCCTGCGCGAGCGCCGAACGTCGCTGCAGCGACCCGGTGATGGACGGAAGCGGTCGAATGTCTGCTCGCGAGCCGGACCCGGCGATCAGCATGATGCCCGGCACCAGCATCAGGCCGCCGATCGGAAGGCTTACGGCCCCGGCGACGCACAGACTTGAGTTATCGCCGAAGCAGCCGATGCTGCCGAGCGCGATGCCGGTCAGGACTCCGATGCCGCCGAACGTCGTGAGCACGACACCGCCCGCAAGCTCGGAAGTCGATGGCGGCACGGCCTTCACCTCGATCGGTCCCGGTGTCGGTTCGTCTCGAAGATCGGGAACTTCGATCTGTACGTTGCGCTCGTACCATGATTTTTCTTGATGAAAAACGAACGGCATCCCCGGATTGACCCACTTCACGCACGGCGTCTCACAGAGCTTCTTGCCGTTCGCCATGACGTCCCATTGCTCGCTCGACTTCCCCGACACGAACCCCACCTTTCGAGTCCCGGGTGGCCCCTGGTCGGCTTTCTCCAAGCGTCGGAGAAAGACCTGAATCGGTGAACGACATTTGGTGTTGGGTTCAGTCTCCTGAGCCTCTGCGCACGTAGAGGCAACGCCTGCTTCACGCATCAGCGTTTCGGAACTTTGGGTCTGACCGGAAGCCCCGACGCCCTGCACGTCGACTCCGCCGCCCGCCTTAAGCGTGCCACCGGAGCGCATCTTGAAAGCACCGACGCTCAGCGAGTGAATAACGTGAGTGGCCTTTCCACACGGGCCAAATGCACCGATCGGCGCCGGACGGAAGTCGCGCAGCTCAAGCTGACCCGCTACGGTCGTCTGCACTGAAATCCGACCGCTGCGGGCGAGTTCTCCCTCCAGCGAGACCGCACCCAGAGGCAGCTTCGCGTATAGTTCATCGGCATCGCGGATCTCGAGCGTGTCGGTGGCGGTCGTCGTTCGGCGCCATTGGTACTGACCCGGGATCTCGCACGCCGGCAGCAACCGCATCGAGCAACCCGAGTACTCGACCGCAACCGCGCCTTGCCGGAGCCTCGCCTCAAGATTGGCTTTCTCCGAAGCTGGCCACTCGGTAACCAGCGGGTTCTCACTGCTAGCGGCGATGCTGCACTTGGTTTGCTCCGTAGGAACCTCAGGCGCTTTCGCGCGCATCGCGCCGCCTCCGCCACCGGGCAACATGCCGCACCCGATCGTGGAACAAGCACCGATCAAGACGAGTGCTTCCCGGCCGACCCCTCTAAGCATCGCAATTGAGTATCCCCGGATTCCGCGCGCCTGCCCACGAGAATCACGCCGCTCGTCCCGGCCTCGGGGGTCTGTACGGCGCTGGTCCACGAGTGTACGCTTTTGTCGATGGGGACGATCGAGGAGCGCATCGGAACGCTTCGATTCACCGCGACACCCGAACACGATCACGTGCGGGTGTGGTACGGCGGGCAGGTCAGCACGATCGCGATCGCCGAAGCCTGGCTGGCGCGCGTGGACGCACTGTTGCAGGCCAGCGGGCTCTCGCGTGTGTTGTGGGAGAGCCGAGACGCGGACGGCCACCCCCCGGACGTTCGTGACCATATCTGGGACTGGCTGTGTGCCGCCCGCTACGTCAAAGCGTCCGCGATCGTCGTCAACTCCGAGCTGCTAAGGACCAGCGCCAACCTCTCTTCCCATTCAGGCTTGCGCATTCGCGCATTCAACGCAGAGTCCGATGCGTTGAGCTGGCTCCGGCGTCAGCCTGTCTAGACCTGGCCCCCGCCCCGCTGCGGGGTCGTGGAC
>JAUIKB010000917.1 GCA_030430975.1 Polyangia bacterium | reverse complement strand
AAGTCCGCTAGCAAGTTCTCACAGGTCGGATCCTCGTCGCCCCACGGATAGACACGGGCGTCGCCCCCGCTGGCCGCCCACTCCCACTGCGCCTCGGTCGGAAGCGCCTGGCCCTGAGCCTTGCAGTACTGATTGGCCTGCTTCCAGTTCACCATATTGACGGGATGATCCGCGCGGTCGTACTCGCTGCGATAGTTAGCGTTGAGATCTCGCAGCTGTGGAACCGTGCAGTCGCCTTTCTCGACGCAGGTGCGATACGCCTTCACCGTCACCTCCGTGGCGTCCATACAGAAGCCACGGGTCAGGACAACCTGGTGCGCTTGGTCGGTGGCGCCGCGAGGTCCAGCACCCATCGTGAAGCCCGATCCGGGCGTCGGCGGAATGTAGACCTCGCCCGCAGGGCAGTTCGGCTCGCATCGACCCGCATCACACCGCTCGAGCGCGCCGCACTTCGGGTCGCAAGTCTGCCGCGCGCGCGACGCCGTGGAGACGGCTGGTGGGGCGACGGACCCGACGCTACCACGGGCGCTCGGCGTCGCGGCCACCTCGTCTTCGGCGGCGTCCCCGCGAGAGCATCCCGCAACGACCGCCGCGAGCCCTACGCTAGCGATACCGAGTGTCCTGAGCCTGAGCACAAGGACATTGTGGCAACCTGAACGGATTGGGCCAAGCCGAGCGCAAGCTCGGCGCCTACTTCGGCGTGAACCGAATCGAAATGCTGACCACAGCCGCCCCCTTGGGCGGCTTGCCAAACGTTGCGGACTCGAACGTTGAAACCGAGCAGTCGCGAAACGCCTGGCCTTTCATCCCGGTGCGGACCTGCCGGACCTTTCCCGAGCCGCCGCCGGCGGGCACGTACAGATCCACGCCGAGCACGCCCCCGGACTTCGGGTCGGTCTTCTTCGCAAAGCACGCGCGGAACGCATCGAATCCCGCTTCGACCGGGTCACGAAAGATCCTCTTGGTGGTGTCGTCGTTGGGTCCACCACCCACGTGTAGCCCCACCACTTTGAGCGCGACCTCAACGGGGGGTGGCGACGGCGGGCTGGGCGGCGCGGGGTCCGGCGGTGCTGGAGTGTCGCCAGCAGGAGCTGCGGACGGGGTCTGGGCGGCCTGAATCGACGGCGTCTGCTGGTCGGGCGCGAGGTGCTCACTCAGCACCACCTCACGCGCCCCCATAGCGCGCAACCGCTTGATCCACTCGATGGTGTTCGCGTGGGTATAGTCAGCGGGCAGCTGGAGCACGAGGCGCAGCTGCGGCTCCTCGGCCAGACGCGCGCCGACCGCCGCTTCCACGCCACCGGCTTGAACTGGCTCACCGTTGAGCTCCACGGCGCCACTGCCGTCGTCGGACAACACCAGAGACGGCACGATCGCTTCGTCATCGGGAACGCTCAACTGCGACGGCGTGGCCGGTCCCGCAGCGGTAGCAGGGCGAGGGCAATCTCGGGTGCACCCTCCGATCAGCACGATTAGCGCGACGCTAGCGCCAGTCCAGACTCGCATGCGCAGTACATAACGCATGATACGGCCTGACGTCACACCATCTCCGGCGCTGCACGTACCGGCAGCGGAACGCCCAGGATTTCGCGCCGCGCCGCGTGGCAATGCGGCGAACCCGCCTCAAATCGCCGGCACGCGTCCGGACGTAGTCGATAGATATCGCAAGCCACTTTCTCTCCCAACTGTCCTCGCAACGCGATGCAGCGACGCGCCCCGTCGCGTTCGCGTAGCGGTAGCTCTCCGTTCAACACTCGCAATCGATAACGCAGCGGTAGCCGACTGTAGTCCCGAGACGTCACCTCCACATAAGTCAACCAATTCTCAGCAGGTGCGCAGCAGGCTCCGCACGACACACAGTCAAACTGGGTGGTTTCGGGCATATCCGACTGTACACGATCGCAATGCACGGGTTGGCGCAGCGGACGCAACACGCTAGGGCCTCGGCTGATTTTACGCGCGCACACGCCGCGGGCGAAGAGCTACCGGAGAACATCATGGAAAAACAGATCGCAATACTTGTTGAAAAGGGAACGGTTTGGGGGGGGCGCATCGTCGGTGTGCTCGTCGCGCTGTTCATCGCGTGGATCGTCGCTGGCTGGGTCCGCCGCACCATCGTGTCAAAGCTCGAAGCGCGCGAGTTCGACCAGACACTCACGCAGTTCTTCGGCAACCTGGCCCGCTACGCGATCTTGATCGGCGCGGTTATCGGCTGCCTCGGGGTTTTCGGAATCCAGACGGCCAGCTTCGCAGCTGTCCTAGCGTCCGCAGGTATCGCCATCGGCCTTGCGTTTCAGGGCACGCTGTCCAACTTCGCAGCGGGCATCATGCTGTTGGTGTTCCGACCGTTCAAGGTCGGCGATATCGTCAAAGTGGCGGGTCAAGTTGGTGCTGTGAAAGAAATCGAACTCTTCACGACGGAGCTCACCGGCCTGTCGAACGTGAAGATCGTCATCCCCAACAAGGCCGTCTTCGGCGCCACCATCGAGAACATGACGGGGCACGAAACCCGTCGCGTCGACATCAACGTCGGCACCGTGTACGGCGCCGATCTGAGCGAGACCCGCGCCGTGCTCGAAGCCGCGGCACCCAAGGTCGCCGGCGTGCTTGAAGACCCGCCGCCACAGGTCTTTCTGAACGAGCTCGGCGACAGCGCCGTGACGTGGCAGGTCCGCCTGTGGTGCAAAACCGAAGAATACTGGGATGTGTGGCAAGCCGGTACGCAGGCGGTCAAAGCGTCGCTTGACGAGAAGGGCATCGGCATCCCATTCCCGCAGATGGACGTGCATTTGGACGAGGAGGCCGTCAAAGCCCTCGGCAAGTGAAAACCGCCCTCCGCAGCTTGTGACAGCGATGTCACGGCTGCGTGGCGTCAGTCCGTGCCGGAGCCCACGTTGACGTCAACGTGGGCTCTTTTTGTTTAAACTTTTCCGATACTTAGAACCGACACCTCCGAGCGCCGTGGCGGCTGGCATCGTTCTTGCTGGTTAACGTAGGTCTCCCATTCACCACTTGTTCGGAGTGCCGATTTGCCGCGTGCTCCATAGGAGGACTTAATTATGAATATCAACGTAACAAAGTACGTCGCGCTCGCCGCGGCATTGTCCGTCGCCACCTTCACGCTGGCGTGCTCTGAAGAGGACGTCGACACGACCGGTGCGGGCGGTTCGGGCTCGGGCGGTTCGGCCTCAGGCGGATCCT
>JAUIKB010000916.1 GCA_030430975.1 Polyangia bacterium | reverse complement strand
CGCGTACTCGGGCAGCGGCTATACGAAGATCAAGGTGCGCTATCGAGTGCAGGTCGCGGGTGACTCGGGCTCCATGACCGAGCCCTCAAGTGTTCCCGCGCCGTTCGATGTTCAGGTGAGCACGGCGCCGACCGATTCGACTTCGGAGCCTCCCCGCATTCACGACGCCACCTGGACGGCGATGGCTACGCCCGTGGGTGATATCGCATGGGAATCGGAGTGGCGCACGTTCGAGCGCGCGATCGACGCGCCGACTAGCGGTGCTCTGGGATTCGCTGTTCACATCGGTCACCGGATTGGAAACTGCGGCGGCTTCGCGCCTCAGCCGCGCGAGACGAGGGTGATCATCGACAGCGTGGAGTTCGAGTAGGCGCATATCCTCGTCGATACGACCCAAAGGTGTTCGTCGACCCCGTCGACTGGCGTGACCTCAGTCGGTCATGCCGCGGTTCTCGTGGTTGGCGACCAGCTTTGGGTGCTTGCAGATGCGCCCGGCGCGGTCGCCCCAGGGTAGTAGCTGAGCTTAAGATCGGCGATGGTGTAGCGTCGCGCGATCATCCGCGCGCGGACGCTCGGGCTTCGCGTTCGAGCGCACGAAACCGGACCCGGCTATTCACCGAGGGACTTTCCGTCGAGCTGGACGTCCAGCTTCTCGTGCCAGATGCCGATCAGGCCCGCGAGCGTGGGCGCTGCGTCCGCGATCGGTTGCTCGTAGGTCCAAAGCGCGCCCTTGAGCACGGTGCCGTCGATGTGCACGTCGTAGTAGTTCGCCAAGCCCTTGTACGGGCACCACGACGTCCGCTCTGCGCGGCGTAGCAGTTCGAAACGCACGTCACCGCGCGGCAGGTAGTAGCGATTGCCGAGTCCGGTTTCAGCCACGACCGTCGGGCCGTGACTGTCGGCGATCAGCACGCCATCGTGTTTCACCACGACATGGCGACTGCTGCGTCGCGCCTCGACCCTGTGCCGCATGTCTCGGGGCAGCTTGGCGACCGGTTCGTCTTCTTCCCACCACTCGTCGACGGCATCCCAGTCGATAGCGACGTGCCCGTCATGTTCAGCGATGATCGCCTCTCTCGGCAGCTTGACCGCTTCGCGCGGGAACATCCAGATCATGTAATGCCGCACGCCGTGGGCGAACTTCGCGTCGTCCGTGTCGATGACGGACTGCCCGTCTTTCCACGCGCGGATTCGATACGGGGCGGGCGTGAGTGTGATCGCCTGGTCGGTCATGTTGCGAGGCTAGCCGATCGGCGCCGTTAAGACCCGCGCTCGGTGACAGCTATGGCAACCGCGAGCGGCCCTGCAGACCACGCCCGAGAACCGTGCACGCGCAAACCAAAAGAAACGGCAGTCGGGCGACGCGATCTGCGCCTGACGACAAAACGCCGAAGCCCGACACGATATGGCGTCGGGCTTCGGACGGTGTCGTATAGATCAGACGCGTTCGATGATCGTGGCGATGCCCATGCCGCCGCCGATGCACAGCGTGATGAGCGCGGTGTTGAGGTCAGCGCGCTCGAGCTCGTCGACTGCAGTGCCCAAGAGCACAGCGCCAGTCGCGCCGATCGGATGACCCAGTGCGATCGCGCCACCGTTGACGTTCACCTTAGCGGGATCGATTTCCAGACGACGAATCGTGTTGAGCGGAACGACGGCGAAGGCTTCGTTGATCTCCCACAGGTCGATGTCCTTGACCTCCATGCCGGCTTTCTTAAGCGCTTTGGCCGACGCCGGCGTGGGCGCAGTGAGCATGATGACAGGCTCGGCGCCCGCGGTCGCCACGGACCGGATCTTGGCGCGCGCCTTGAGGCCGCTCTTTTCCATGTAATCCTGGCTCGCCAGAAGCACGGCGGCTGCACCGTCGACGATGCCGCTGGAGTTCCCCGCGTGATGCACGTGGTTGATCTCCTTGACGTCGGGATAAACCTTGAGCGCCATCTCATCGAGCGTCTTGCCGCCGGGGCCCATCGGCGCTTGGCCCATCATCACGAACGACGGGTTGAGCTGACCCAATGATTCAACCGTGCTGCCCGGTCGGGGATGCTCGTCCTTGTCGAGTACGACGTTGCCATCCTTGTCCTTGACGGCGAACATGCTCTTGGCGAAGCGTTTCTCCTCGATGGCCTTGGCGGCCTTGGCCTGGCTCTCGGCGGCGAACTTGTCGACGTCCTCGCGGCTCACCCCGTCGAGCGTGGCGATCAGGTCAGCGCTGATACCCTGGGGCACCTGGAAGATCTTCTCGCGCAGCTGCTCGTTGTGACCGTCGAGCATGGCATCGTCGCTGCCCATCGGGACGCGGCTCATGCTCTCGACGCCGCCGCCCACGGTCAGGTCTTGCTGCCCAGCCATGATGCCCAGCGCAGCGAAGTTCACCGCCTGAAGCCCCGAGCCACAGAAGCGGTTCAGGCTGACGCCGGTCACGTCATCGGGCCAGCCCGCGGCCAAGACGGAGTTGCGAGCGATACAGGCACCCTGCTCCTTGACCTGGGATAGACAGCCCACCACCACGTCGTCGACCTCGCCCTTGTTGAGCTTGTTGCGGTCCGCCATGTGATTCAGCGTTTGCGCCATCAGCTCTTGCGGGTGGATGTTGGACAAACCGCCCTTGCCGGGCTTGCCGCGACCACGCGGGGTGCGAACTGCGTCGATGATGAATGCGTCAGCCATGGTGCTGTACCTCTCCGTAACTTGCGATGCGCGAGCGCGCGGCCCGTGCCGATAATTTCGCGCGGAAGTTACCGCACGACTCCCTTGATGCGTAGCGGAATCCGTTGCCTCAGTCGTCGCTGGCGATGCGCGCTGAGATCATCGGGTGTCAGGAAGCGGCTGTAAGTCCGCCCGGACCCGGAAGATGTAGGACGCACAGGCAGTCAGGCAAGGGGCCTGCCCGTCGGCTGGTCAATTGTGAGCCCGCGGGCTCGTCGCTTTTGCAAGGGTTTCGCTCGCACAGTGTACGAGAAGATCGGCGCCCGAGCTCCGTACCACTTGAGTAGCCGCCGACGTCTTCGCCGGCAGACATGGGTTTTGACTCGGAGTTGGAGTTCTCGATGAGAAAAATGCGAACGATTCTACTACTAGGTGGTTTGGCTGGGTTCGCCGCGGCGGCCGCGACTACCTCTGAAGCGGATGCCAGGAGGCCAGGCAGTGGCGATGAAGGTCCTGGCGGTCCAGGCGCAGGTGGTGGTGGCGGTTCCGGCCCCAAAAAGAAGTT
>JAUIKB010000915.1 GCA_030430975.1 Polyangia bacterium | reverse complement strand
CTCGACGTCATATTGAGTTCCGGCGAGTCGCTCAAGACGATCGTCAACGACGTGCTGGACTTTGCTAAGGTTCAGGCCGGCCGATTGACGCTGGACGATATCGGCTTCGCGCCGGCGACGGTCGCGGCCAAGACGGTCCAGCTCTTTAAGTCGGTCGCCTCCCAGCGTGACATCGACCTGCAACTCATCATCGATGAGGACGCAGCGATGCTCGGCATCAAAGGCGACCCGATCCGGTATCGCCAAGTGCTCACCAACCTGCTCAGCAACGCGGTTAAATTCACCGGACACGGCTCGGTCACGGTGCAGCTCTCTCGCGCTTCGAGCGCGGACCCGACGCAGGCGTGTGTGCGGACCAGCGTGGAGGATACAGGCGTCGGTATCTCGCGCGATGAGCAAAGGCGGATCTTCGAGGCGTTCTCGCAAGCGGACTCCTCGACCACCCGCAACTACGGCGGAACCGGATTGGGACTGTCGATCGCCCGGTCGCTGGTGAAACTGATGCACGGCGAGATCAGCGTGCAAAGCGATGGCGAAACCGGATCGACCTTCACGTTTACCGTTGCTGGCGAGGAGTGCGATTCGCCCGACTCAGTGCCGAGGCTTTCGACGCCGCCCCGCGCGGGCCTGCGCGTGCTGCTGGTCGAAGACAACCCTGTCAACCAGTCTGTTGCCCGGCTCATGCTGCGGAAGCTCGACTGCGAGGTGACCATCGCCGACAACGGTCAAGAAGGCGTCGCGGCCCTCGAGTCAGGGGAGTTCGATCTGGTCCTGATGGATTGCGAGATGCCGGTAATGGACGGGTTCGAAGCGACGCGCGCAATCCGCTCATCTAATACCCATAGCGATATTCCAATCATCGCGATGACCGCCTACGCGCTGGACGAGCAACGCGAAAAGTGTTTCGATGCCGGCATGGACGACCACATCGCAAAACCGGTTGACCTCGAAGGCTTAGCGGTGACGCTGCGAAAATGGTCGAAGCCGCAATCGCAACGCTGATACACTCGGGCGATGACCCATGCAGGCTACTTTGTGGGCGCTTGTCTGTCCGCCGCCCTCGCCCTGAGCTGCGGCGGCAGCAGCGACGACGGACTGTTCGGCTCGGGCGGCGCCGCGGGCGCGGGTGGGACGGCCCAGGGTGGCATGTCGCAGGGTGGCACATCGCCAGGTGGCACGTCGCAAGGTGGCACGTCGCAAGGTGGCACGTCGCAAGGTGGCACGTCGCAAGGTGGCACATCGCAAGGTGGCACATCGCAAGGCGGCGCCGCGGGCGGCGGGGGAGTCGTCGGCAAGGACTGCTTCTCGGACGACGATTGCACACCGCAGTTGTGCAACAAGGAGCTCGACAAGTGCGCCGACCCTGGCGGTATCGGCACACCGTGTTTCCGCGATACGGAGTGCGCCAGCGATCTCTGCAACAAGGAGCTCGACCAGTGCAGCGAACCGGGCGTGGTCGGTACCCCGTGCTTTCGCGACAGGGAGTGCGACGGTGCACTGTGCAACAAGGAGACCGACAAGTGCGCCGAACCCGGTGGCAAGGGTGAGCCGTGCTTCCGGGACGAGGAGTGCGACGGCGAACTGTGCAACAAAGAGCTCGACAAGTGCGCTGAGCCTGGCGGACTAGCTGCGCCGTGTTTCCGCGACAAGGAGTGCCAATCGGGACGCTGCGTCAATCGACTGTGCGCCTGAAGGGCCTCGCAGTCCACGATCCCCAGCGACTATTCCATAGCGTAACGCACCACCGACAGCGGCAACGCTCAGCACCGCACGCGACTTGCGTCTTCGTGCGGCGGCGCATCCCGTAGGTGACCCGCCGCGCTAAGGCGGCGGCATGCAGTCGCCGTTGTTGTCCAGCATGCTGCTGCACTCGTCATCGCAGCCGGGCTGGCCGCACGGATAGCAGCACTTCAGACCGCTCTGACACTCGACGTCGGAGCCGCACGTCTCACCCTCCGCTTTGTTGCAGTCCGGGTCGGGTGCCTGATCGGCTGGCACCCACTCGCCGTTCGCGCAGCTGATGGGTGGGGCAACGCACTTGACGCCGTCGCAGGTAAGTCCTTCTTGAGAACAGGGCTGGCCTTGGGCTGCCGCGACATCGGCTGGGCAGCCCGATCCGCTACCGCCAACGCCGCCTGAAGCTCCGCCTGTGCCGCCGGCCGTGCCGCCGGTTCCGCCGCTTGTCCCGCCAGCGCCTGCCGTCGCGCCACCGCTACCGCCCGACGACCCGCTGGTGCCGCTTCCGGCCGTGCCCGCTGACGCGCCCGCGCCGGTGCCCGCGCTCGTCGAACCGGCAGCGCCACCCGATTCAACGCCATCGTTCACACCGCCGACGGTGCTGGTGTTCGACGAGCATGCCGCCGCAAGCGCGAAGCCCGCGAGCGCGGTGGCCAGCAGAGAACGGTTGACGGTGCGGCGATGACGGCGAAGCATGGGGTGACGTTCAGGCGAAGCGTTACGGTTGCTGTGAGTCATGCATCGTTAGTGGTCAACCGAAGCTGTCGCCATCCATGTTTTTCGCTTTTTCAGTTTTTAGAGGCGCCGCCGCGACCGGAACGGTAGCCGCGGCACTGCTCGTGGCGTCCGAGGCGCGAGCGATGAGTCTGACAGTTCGTTCGGACGCGCCGAGCTGTCCCGACACGGCGACCTTGGCGGCACTCGTCAACGGCGACGAGTCCTTTGTCGAACCGGCCGCGGCGGGCGCCGTGACGGTGCGGTTTGCGTCCGGACGAGACGCCCTGTACGCGACGATCGAAGACGCCGCGGGACGGATCAGGCGGGTCGACGGCGAATCCCACGATTGTGCGGAACTGGCCGAAGCGGTCGCCGTTAGCCTACGCGTGTTGCTCAGTCAGGAGCCGGCGCCGCAGCCCGTCCCCGCCAGACGGACGTCCTCGGACGAACGCGCTTGGCGCTGGCGCGGCTCGGTCGGAGGTGGCATCTCGACGTACACGGGCGCCGTGAAGCCACTAGTTCACGTGGGCGTCGGCATACGCCAACCACTCGAGACAGAACTCTACGGCTGGCTCAGCGCCGGCCGCCGCGTGCGCCACGGACCCGGCGCCGTCGAGTTGAGCACGTACGGCATCGGCTTCGCCGTGTGCGTCGCGCCGCTATCGAGCGCACCGTGGTTCGCCAGCTGCGCTGGGGCGCGCGCTGCGAATCTCACCGCCGAGGCCGTCGAATACTCCGGGTTCAACCGGGAGGTCGTGCGCTGGCAGCC
>JAUIKB010000914.1 GCA_030430975.1 Polyangia bacterium | reverse complement strand
CGCGAGACGGTAACCGTCGGGATGGACGACAAGGACGAGGACGTGATCACCAAAACGATCACGTACGCCTACCTGGAGAAGAAGGAAGGCGAGGAAAACAAGGACGCGCTCGATCGCTTCAAAGAGTGGACCGCGACCCTCGACCTGCCGCCGAACCGCGAGCTCGGCTACCAGAAGGTCTACGACACGGACCAGGTCACGCTCAAGCAAACCTAAAAGGGCTGGCGGACGTTCTTCCTCAAGAGCCGCGCCGAGGTCACCGGCGATCAGATCCGGGATGCGCAGGCGCAGCCCGACACCCAGGGCACCGGCGGCTGGTACGTGGCGCTGAACTTCACCGATCAGGGCGGCAGCATCTTCGAGCGCATCACCGGCGAGAACATCAAGAAACGGTTCGCCATCATCCTGGATGAGAAGGTCGAAAGCGCGCCGGTGATTCAGTCCCGGATCGCTGGCGGTCACGCGCAGATCACGATGGGCGCACGGGACCCGGATATTCAGCTAGCCGACTCCAAAAAGCTAGAACTCGTCCTTCGATCCGGCGCCCTACCGGCACCGATCACCAAGTCGAATGAGCAGCGTATCGGCCCGTCGCTGGGGCGTCAGTCGATCCGCCTGGCCGTCCAGGGCGCGCTCGGCGGCGCCATCATGGTCGTCGTCTTCATGATCATCTACTACAGGCGCGCGGGCATCATCGCGGACCTGGCGGTCGGGACGAACCTGTTTCTGCAGCTGGCGATCCTGGCGAGCTTCGGAGCGTCGATGACGCTGCCGGGCATCGCCGGGCTGGCGCTCACCATGGGTATGTCCGTCGACTCCAACGTGCTCATCAACGAGCGCATCCGTGAGGAGATGCGCGACGGCAAGAGCGCGCGTGCGGCGGTGGAGGTCGGCTACGGCCGCGCACTGTCCGCGATCGTGGATGGCCACTTAACGACGTTGATCGCCGGCGTGGTCCTCGCGCAGTACGGAACCGGTCCGATCAAGGGCTTCGCGGTCACGCTGATCGTCGGGACGCTAACCAGCATCTTCTGCGGCGTGATCGTTTCGAGAACGATGTTTGACTTCTGGGTGCACGGTCGCAGCCGTAGCGCGAAACTGGATATGGGTTGATCGATGCGTCTGTTTCCAGTTGGCAAAGTTTACAACTTCATGGGGAGGCGACGCCTCCTCGCAATCATTAGCTTAGTCACCGTAGCGGCGGCTATCGTCTCGATCTTCGTACCGGGACCAAAACTCGGAACCGACTTCAAAGGCGGAACCGAGGTGGAGGTCAACTTCAAGCAGCCGGTTGACGCGACCAAACTACGCAAAGTGATCACGGATGCCGGGTTCTCCAAACCCGACGTCGTCCGAGTTGCAGAGGGCGAGTCGAAGAACCGGTTTCTGATGCGCGTTCAAGAGGTGTCGACGATCGACACCGCGAAGCGCGCCGAAATCGAAAAAGCGCTGTGCTACGGGGACAAGCTCGACGCCGCGACGTGCCCCGCCGAGCAGCAGGCTACCGAGGTGAAGGTGAGCCCGGGTGGCGAGAAGATCAGCGTGCGCTACCGATCTGCGCCGGACCTGAAAAGGATCCGCGGCCAGATCGAAACCGTGTCGGGGCTTGAAGTGCGCAGCGGAAAGCTCGGCGTCTCGCTCCAGAACGCTCGCGATCACAAAGTCGAGATCGCTATCAAGAGCAAGGGCGACCAGTTGCTGGACGCGCTCAAGACGAGCCTAGGCCCCGAAGTGGTGCCTGAGAATCCTCTGCGCGTTGAGTGGATCGGCCCGAAGGCTGGCGCCCAGCTGCGCGACGCCGCGATCAAGAGCATCGCCATCGCACTGGTGTTCATCATGGCGTACATCGCGTTCCGATTCGATCTGCGGTTCGCGCCCGGCGCGGTGCTAGCTCTGGCGCACGATGCGGTTTTGACCATCGGTGTGCTCGTCCTGGTGCAAAAAGAGCTCAATCTCGCCACCGTCGCCGCCATCCTTACGATCGTCGGTTACTCCGTTAACGACACGGTCGTTGTGTACGATCGCGTCCGCGAAAATCTCGGAAAGATGCGCGGTGCCGGGTTCAACAAGATCATCAACACGAGTCTGAGCGAGATGCTCAGCCGTACGGTGCTGACATCCGGCACCACGGTGTTCAGCCTGATGTTCTTCTTCGTACGCGGAACCGGCACCCTGAAGGACTTCAGCTTCACGCTGATCGTAGGCATCCTGCTCGGTACGTATTCGTCGATCTACGTGGCGTTGCCGCTCACCGAGTACCTGGACCGCAAGCTGTTTAGCAAGGTTGGCGGCGAAAAGAAGCCCAAGCCGCTCCAGAAGAAGGCCGAAGCGTACCTGTAGTACCTGCGGCGCTGGCGCTTGCCGGAATCGGGATCCGCGTGACGGCGTTCTGTGACCGTGGGTCGGCGCGTTGGCGGGATTTTCGGCGTCCTATTTGCCCTGACCGGGGTGGTTGGATGCGAGCAGGGAAATCATTTGCCTGCCGTGAATCGGCTTCTGTCTAGCGCGTCATCGGAGCCGAGCCTCAGCGGTTCGGTGCCGTTGGTCAAGTCCGTACAGGGCCCTGATCCCTTTCCAGAGAACACCGATGACGCGAGGAGTTGTCAGCTGCGCCGGCGGCTGACGGCATCGGAGCGTGCGCGATTGGAGCGGTTTGGCAGCTTCGCCCGAAGCTTTGCTCGCCAATGGAGCAAGTCAAAGCGATCCACACTGATCGAGCACGCACCGCGGGGCGTGTACATGATCGATACGCCCGGCCATGTGGGCGAGGCCGTGCGCTTGATTCGACCGTCGGTTGACCTGCTGAACGCTCGATATGTCGAGGAGTTGACGTTCTCGTGTACGCTCGAAGCAGACCTTCAACCTCCTGTTCCCAATTGTGGGCACGATGGCAAGACCGCATGTTTGTGCAAATACGGCCAGGTAAAAAATGACGTGGTCTACCAGCACACCACGGTAAAACAGCCCATCAAGGGAGCCACTCATTTCCTAGTCGACGGTGGTTGGGGCGCTGTCTTTTTATTTCAGGAGATCAAAAGTCAATGGAGGCTCATAGCCATCGAGAGGGCGTTCTGTTTCGGGTAAGCAGCATTCGCCTAGGGGCAGGGCGCGCGAGGATTTCCTCATGATCGACTCACGGGTTTTTGGGCTGTTGGTGGTTGCCGTCACCGCGGGATGTGGTGCGGCGACCGAGCCGGCTCCCGCACCCCGCTCGTTGGCCGTGCCG
>JAUIKB010000913.1 GCA_030430975.1 Polyangia bacterium | reverse complement strand
CGGGTAGGCGTCTCCGTTGAGCTCAAGCGGTGCGACGGTTAGCTGGGCGCCGGACGCATTGAAGATCGCACCCCCGCGGCCGGCTTGCGTAGCTGAGCCGACCGAGAACTCCTTGATGCCACCGCCGATCACCGTCAGACGTCCGTGGTTCGTGATTCCTCCGTAGGACGACGGGCCCTCCAGCGATACGTCGACGAGCGTCAAGTCGCCTGCGGGCTTCACTCTAAAGATGGGCGCGTGGGCGTTGAGCCAACGCAACCTGCTTGAGCGTGGCGCGCCGGCGCCCCAGATCGTGATCGTGGTAGTGATCGGTGGCGCGTAGTACGGCGCCTTCGTGAGTTGCGGCATCAAGATGATGTCGTCGGCCCCAGATAGCGCTTCCGCTTCCCAGATAGCCGCAAGCAACGTGCAACCGACCTGGCCTACACCAATATTTGCCTCGCAGACTCCGTCGCCTGGGTTGTTGTCGAAGGCGGCGGCATCGTCGGTGTCGACGACGAACGTCGCAGCGTTGGCGGCCGTTGTGAAAAGGACGCCGGTTAGGGCACAGGTGGTGAGTAGGTATTTTTTCACTCGAATTGCCCTCTCTAGTTGACCGCGAGCAGCGTGAACGCGCTATCGGTGGCGGCCCCAGCGGGTGTGAAGCAGAGCACGCGGACGTTGCTACTGTTGAAGAACCGAACCTTGCAGTAGTTTGCGCTATTGCCGTAGGCCGTGACCTGCACGCTTCCGTTTCCGATTGTCACGTCCGGGAGGTTGACTAGGTAGTCGCCAGTGCTCTGCCGCGTGATGGTTGGTGACGTCGTCTCACTCGTGAAGTTGTACGCTGCGGGCGGCACACAGTCTGCCGTCGTGGACGTTGGGCAATCCGTGCCCGACCAGAGATAGGCGAGCTTGCCGCGGGCTGAGGGCATGACCTCGCCCTTGGCCGGTGCGTCCGCCTTCTTATTCTCGAGGTCGGTTACGGCCGTTTCCAGCGTCGTGAAGTTGGTGTTTACCTCGTCCGACTTGATCGGAGTCCCAGGGCTGAACGAGTTTGGGATGGATACGGCCAGGACCGATGCCGGTACAAACACCGCTCCGCATGCGAGAAGCCATTTCCAGGATGTTGCGAGTCTAGTTGTCATGTCAATTCCTTATTATTCGATAGAAAAATTACTGCCACGTGGCGTTGTCCCACTTGGTCGTATCCCAGATGCCGAGTTCGAGGCCGCCGCCTGAGCCGCCGCTCCCCCCCGAACCGCCGCTGCCGCCCGAGCCACCGCTGCCGCCCGAGCCGCCGCTGCCGCCCGAGCCACCGGTGCCGCCTGAGCCACCGCTGGCGCCTGAGCCACCGCTGGCGCCTGAGCCACCGCTGGCGCCTGAGCCACCGCTGCTACCCGCCGAGCCGCCGGAAGTGCTACCCGCGCTGCCAGCGGAGCCTCCTGCGCTGCCAGCGGATCCGCCTAACCCTGCAGTTCCGCCAGAGCCAGCGAATCCACTCGTGCCGGCGCTGCCGCTGGTTCCTGCCGAGCCGCCTGAGTTGGAACCAGCCGCTCCCGCGGAGCCGCCGGCAGCTGAGCCTCCCGCCGCAGACCCGCCGGCGGCTGAACCGCCGTTGTTTGAGCCAGCTGCACCGCCTTCCGGGTTCGAGCCACCGACACCACCCGACTGACTACCGCCGGAATTACCTCCCGATTCGTCCGTCCCGCTGCAACCGGCTACTGCCGATGCCAGCGCTAGTCCGGTGCACAGCATGAGCTGTCGACCATCCATTCGCTTCATACGCCTCCTTGACCGGCGCCCCTTGCAATCGGTGTGCCCCGCCGGAACAGCGCGTGCTGCGTGGATAGAACTCCGATCTCGGAGCGCGCTGGGCGTGGCGGACACGTGACGCCACGGCAGGTGGCGCGCGGCTCAGCTAGTCGAGGTAGTGGTCGACCTTCTTGTCGACTGAACTCACCGGCGATGCGGGGCGCGTCGCCTTGTGAAACCTGTGTCGCACGCGCTTTTGGCGCGTCGGCGTGACGCTCAGTTCCGCCGTCGGATAGCCGGCCAGGTCGAGTCGCGCTTGGACCGGCACGCCCTTTTCCAGAGGTACGCTGATCGGCGTCAGGCCTTTGCGCTGGCCATGGATGAAGAGCGTCGCACCGTCCGGAATACTGTGGAAAAGAATGGCGACGGTTTCGGGTTCCTCAGCCGCACTAGTCACGGCGGTCGGCTGGCTGGGAGTGGCGGCTGACGATGTCGCCTGCGGTTCCGCAGGCGGCGCGGTGGTGCTAGCACCGGAGACGGCTGTACGCGGCTGTTGTTGCCACCACACGCCGCCAGCGAGTAGCGCGAGTATCGGTGCCGCCCACCATCTGCTCGTGCGCTGCTGAGGTCGCAACCGCTCGCGGAGGCGCGCGAGCGACATGGTCGACGGAAGCGTGGCTTTTGTATCGTGCCCGCTCGGCGCGATGTCGCTCCTTGCTGCAGAGGTAGTGGGCTTATCGTCGGGAAGGCCGACTGCTTCGCGCAGCAGTTTTCGGAACGCTGTGCCGTCTCGCGGTCGGAGCCGCGGATGCTTGGCGACGCAGCGGTCGACGAGCTTGCGCAGCGCCAACGACGCCGTTTCGTTCGCAATGGTTTCGGGCGTGGAATCGAGTTGGGCCGCGAGCAGCGCGTCACCCTCCAGTCCGTCGAACGGGTGCCGGCCGCAGAGCATCTCGTAGAGCATCAAGCCCAGTGCGTAGATGTCGGCGCGGGACGTCGAGGTTCCGCCGGTGATGATTTCCGGCGCCATGTAGCGAGGCGTGCCACCGGAACTGATGCTGGCGCGCCCATCGGTCCCGGTGAGGGTCGCGAGTCCGAAGTCCAACACCTTGACCCGCTCGGAGTGTCCAGGCGTGCGCGCCAGAAATACGTTGAGCGGCTTGAGGTCGCGATGGACGATGCCGCGCGCGTGCGCCTCACCGAGCGAGAGCGCGACTTGGTCTGCGATTTGGACGGCCTCAGCGACGGCGAGCGGGCCGTCCTGCATTTTTTGGCGCAGGGTGACGCCGTCGAGGAGTTCCATCGCCAGGAACCATCCGCCGGTCTCAAGGGGCCCGACATCGATCAGCGTCACGGTGTGCGGGCTGCTCAGCTGACTGACGGCGCGCGCCTCACGCAGGAACTGCTCGGCTGCGTTTCGGTCGTCTGAGCGCTCGGGCCGCAATACCTTGATGGCAACTTGACGGTCGACGATCCGCTGGTGAGCGCGGTACACCACCC
>JAUIKB010000912.1 GCA_030430975.1 Polyangia bacterium | reverse complement strand
TAGGCGTGGATTATTCGCGCAGACGCCGTGAATTTCTTCAACTGTCCCCCAGTTCAGTCGCGCCGGGCTTGAACTCGGCTAGGTGCTGCGAATTTCTTCAATTGCCCCCGATCTTCAGCGGTGAGTAATCTAGCATCGAACTGAAGGTATTAGTAAGCTCAAACGAGGGATACGATGCCAGCTCCACCGCCAGCAAATATCGGCGAGCAGCTTCATGAGCTCATCGTGAACGAGCGATACGTCGAGGCGGGCGCGCGGTTGGTGGAGCTGTCGGCGCCGGAGTCGTGGCGGGAGCCCGATGCGCTTCTCGCGGCGAGCGCGACGCTCTTTCATCTCGGTGCGCCAGCGCGGTCCGAACGTCTCGACCTGCGCGCGTTTCGTATCGCACCCGGCCATCCCCGCGCAGTGCGACGCGCGGCCACGTACTGTCTGGAAAAGCGTGGACCGGTGATGGCGTACGAGTGGCTTAGGTCGCACCGTGCCGATCCGGCGCTAGGCGATGACGAGATGCGGGCCGAGGTAGCGGCGCTGCGCGGCCGACTCCTGGCGATTCTGGGCGACGAACGACGCTGCGATGCTGCATTCCAAGAGGCGCGGCGGCTCGCGCCCGATAGCGACTGGGTTGAACAGAGTTGGATCGGCGTGCTCGAACGACGTGACGACGTTCCAGGCGCTCTGAGTCATGCCCAGCACCTGTGGAAGGCACGCCAGCGCGTGTTTTACGCGCGCATGGCGGCCGATCTGCTGGTGGCCTCGGATCGAGACGATGACGCCGAGGCGCTGCTCGTCGAAGCGACCAAGCGGGTAGATTCCGGTTGGCTCTGGATGGAACTCGGATCGCTGCTTGCGGAACGACAGCGCTTTACCGATGCCGAACCGGCCTTGCTGCGCGCTGTCGAGTTGTTTTCGCAGCTGGAGGCGCAGCCGAGCGCCTACTTGGCCATGCGCCTGTCGGACTGTCGCTACCACCAAGGCGATATCGACGGCGCTACGCGCTACGCACGCTGGGTCTCCGGTGGTTTCGCAACGGAGTTGGTCGCTCGTCTGACCTCGAGCTCACCGACGGCGAAGCGAGTGCTGCTGCAGCTGCCATTTGTACGCCAGCACCAGATGACATGCGCTCCGGCGACGCTGGCGACGATTAGCCGTTTCTGGAAGCGCCCCGCCGAGCACCTGCAGATCGCAGAGGAGATCTGCTTCGACGGTACGACCGCCCAGGCTGAACGGCGCTGGGCGGAACGCCACGGCTGGGTGGTGCAGGAGTTTCGGATTACTTGGGACGCGACGCGCGCGCTGATCGATCGGGGCGTGCCGTTCACGGCGACGACGATGGAGGCCACGAGCGCTCATCTGCAGGCGGTGGTGGGGTACGATGAGCGACGCGGCAGCATCGTGTTTCGCGATCCGGATCGGCCCTGGCTGATGGAATCGATCGCGCAACCGTTCTTCGATACTTACGAAGCGCACGGGCCGCGCGGGATGGTGCTGGTCCCCGACGACCGCGCGGAGTTACTCGATGACCTGGAGCTGCCGGAAACGCAGGCGTACGACGCGTTCTATCAGCTACAGATCGCCCTCGACGAACACCGTCGCGCGGACGCGGAGGTGCACGTTGAGCAGCTGAGAGCGCTCTGCGACGGCCAGCGTTTGTGGCACCAGGGACAGCTCGCGATCGCGGCGTACGACCGCAACCGGGAGCAGCAGTTCAGCTTGTACGAACAACGCCACCCCCGAGATCAGGCGGCGCTGATGCACGCGATCGGGCTGCTGCCTGGCTTGGCGACTCACCGCCAGCGGCTGGCTTTCACGGAAATCGCTGCTGCCTTGCCCGGCGCACATCCGGCGTTCCGAGGAGCACTGGCCGATGAGCTACTGCTAGACGCTGGGCGAGCAGACGAGGCCGCACGTCACGCTCGTGCCGCGCTGCGCAGGGTGTTGGAGCCGTCACTGGTGCGCACCCTGGCTTGCGCCTGGCGCGCGCTGGGTAAGCCGAAGCGCGCGCTGCGTTATCATCGTTTGGCTGCGACCATCGGCGTGCTCAAAGAGTCGTTTGCCATGGAGTATTTTAGGGCGGCGCATTCGATGGCCCGCGGTGACGCTGCGTTGGAGTTGTTGCGCGACCGTCACGAGCGCTTCGGAGCGAAGGACTCCGGGCCGACGATCACGTATTGTGTTGCCCTGTGCGCGATGGCGCGAGTCACGGACGCGCTGGCGGTCGTGCGTGAGCGTGTCGCTGGGTGGGCTGCCGATGAGCGCAAGCCGGATGCGTCACTGTTGCTCTACGGCGCTGAGCTCGCCGCGCGGTGCGGAGAGCGTGAGCTGTGCGATACGTGGTTCGAACAGGCGCGAGACTTAGCAAAGCCGGCGGACGCCCATCTGGTGGCGGCAACGGTAGCGGAGCTGCGCGGTGATCACGACGCCGGGCTGGAGGCGGTCGGCGAGTGTTTGCGAGCCGAACCGGACAACGTGTCCGCCGTGGCTATTCGTGCCCGCATCACGGCGGTGCGCAGCGGTCGTAGCGTCGCGCTGGACGGCTTGAGCGAAGCGGTCGCGCGGTTTCCGAACAACCCCGAACTGTTGGAGCTACAAGCCGGTTGGCTCATCGAAGAAGAGCCGAGCCAGCTGCAGGAGTGCCTTCGACGGATTCTAGCGATCGCTCCCGCCAACGCCGACGTGAGCTACAAGCTCGTGCTGTCGCTGCTCGGGCAGGGAGACCTTGAGGGGGCAAGGCTCGAGGTTACGCGTGCACTGCGGGTGCTGGCGACGGGCAACCCGGTGCGCTCGGATCTTCAGGCCGCGATCGCGCGGGAGGAAGGCGACAGCGATGCGGAGACCACGCACCTGCTGCAGTCCCTCAAGGACTACGTCGACGACGGGATGGTGCTCGGCCGCTACGTTCAGCTGGCGGAGTCCGAGTCAGGTCGAGCTGAGCGGCTCAAGGCCGTCTGGAAGCTCGCCGTGGAACGCAGTACGAGCGGTGAGGCATTCGCCGCTTGGTATGATGCCGCTCGAGCCGAGAGCAGCCCAGCTAAGCTGCTCAAACGCCTCGATCGCATCGCCGAGCGGAGGCCGGAGTTGCGCGGCGTCAGAGAAACGCGAATCACCGCAGCGCTGGACGCCGGACGCGTCACGGACGCCGTGCGCCACGCGGAGGCGGCGACGCAGCGGTTCGGCTTGGACTCGCGGATGTGGCTGCTGCTGGCACAAGCTCGCGAACTGCACGAGGATGGAGCTGGTCAGC
>JAUIKB010000019.1 GCA_030430975.1 Polyangia bacterium | reverse complement strand
TTCGCGAATGGTCGTCGGTGCGCCCTCGCTCCGAGAGGCGCTGATCAGCACGTCGGCGGCAGCGAGCCAGGTGAGCGTTTCGTTCCGGGGGAGCTGTCCGAGGAACGTAGCGGTTGGATGTTGTCGGCTTAGCTCGCGACGCAGCGGACCGTCGCCGATAACCACAGGTCGCAGCAGGTCGCCGCGCGCGGCGGCGATCGCGCGATCGACGCGTTTTCCAGGTATCAGACGCCCGACGATCACCGCGATGCGTTCGCCTTCGATCCTGCATCGCCGTCGGGCTTCGCTTCGGTCGGGTACGGTCGGCAGGTCGAGCGGGGAGGGCCGGACCGTCGCGCGCGCGACGAGCGGGTGACCGCCGACGTGGCGATCGAGGTCTTGGCGTAGTTGCTCGGCGACGAACCGCAGCCGGGTGCCGTCGCTCTCTAAACGGTCGAGGACGCGTCGCACGACTGGTTGAGGCAAGCCGGTTAACACGCGGACGTCGCCGCCATGCGCTACGGCGGTCTTGGACGCGGCGGTGTGGCCCACTGCTATTGGAAACGCACAGGGCACCAGCCAGTGAGCGACGAGGCGGTCGATGGGACCTAGCCGAGCTAGCGCACGTCGCGCAGCAGCAGCGAAGGCCGCGCCGCCGAGCAGCCGCAAGGGGTTGTTCCGCAGGCGAGGGAGCGCACCTGAAGGACCGAATAGGCCCAGCGCGGGCAGACCGCCGCCGTATGCGGCGGGATTCGGGCCTGGCGCTATCACGCTCACCGAATGTCCAGCCGCGGCAGCCTGGCGCACTTCGGCTCGTACGAAGTGGCCAGCGTAGTCTTCCGGGGCGGCCGGGTACGACGTGGTGACGAACACCCAGCGCTGGCGAGCGGCCATGCGGGCAGCGTAGCCTAGTCGGTGGGTAGCTCGCCCATCGCCACCAAGGCGGTCGCGCCGTGCCGGTCCAACAGCTCGGCCAGTCGGCGCAAGTAGCGGAAGGAGTAGATCCCCGAATCGTGTCGATCGCCCCAAGCCAAGCCGAGGGCGTAATTGCCGACTTGCTCGATATCGCGCAACTCCGTGTTGCCGCCCTCCTGGAACGCGATCGTGCCCGAGTGGCCCTGGCAGCCGGCGCACGGACAAAAACCCCGAAGGATTTCATGCGGATAGCTGGCCTGAAGTCCGTCTTTCCATACAATGGTAAGAGCTGTTGCGCCGTGTGGCGCTCGAACTTCGACGGCGGTGATTCGCGGATCGTCGATCATGCGGCGGCTTCATGGCGCGGGTGCCGCGGCGCGTAAAGCTTCCCGGTGCCGCTTTCGGTTGAGAAATCGCACGAATCGCTTGCGCACGCCGCCAAGGTCTGGCAGTTGTCGGGACCCTTTTCTTCCCCGAGGTAGTCTTGGCGAATCCGACAGAAGCAGTTACCTGTAAAGCCCTTGAGGTCGCCGTCGGCGACAAGGGCATCGAGCGTGCGATCAAGCACCTCAAGCGCAAAATGGCCGGCGAAGGCATCCTTCGCGAGCTCAAGCGACGCCGTCATTACATGAAGCCGTCCGTGAAACGACGCAAGAAGATGAGCGAAGCGGCGCGCCGGCGGCGCAAGCGCGAGAAGACCCAGCTGCCGTAGTGCTGTAGCCGCGCCCCGATCGGCGCCCCACAAACGCCCGCGTCCGTTCGACGCGGGCGCTATGCGTTTGTCCGCGGGCTAAAACTGGGCCGACCGACCAGCGGTTTAGTACTGCTGTCGCGATGGCAGAAGTCGCGGCAGTACAACAGGACGCGCCCGCTTCCCCAATTCGGCTTCGCTGGGTCGTCATCGTTGCCCTGCTCGGGTGGGCAGCCTACGCGGCCTACCCCCGGCTGGTTGCAACTTGGCGACTCCACGACGCCGCGGCGGCGTTCGCTAACTACGGGTTATGTATGGCTGGACCGACCGGGCCGGCCAAGCTGCGGGATAATCCGACGGAGTTCAAAGCACTGGTGCGTCGACGGCTGATCAGCGCGCGGGTTGACGACCGACCGTTCGAGCGGTGCGCTAAACACGTCAGAGACATTTCCGGTTCGATCGAAGTCGAGCGTGCCCACCGCGCTCAGGCCGGTGAGTTTCGCGAATACGGCGTTTCGCCGCGTGCCTCGGTATCGATCGGCGCGCTGAATGTTAGCAACTCCTCGCTCCGCGAGCTCGCGGATGCAGCGTGGCCGTTCGTCCGTGACGGCTGGACGCGGCTGGTGCGGCCTTCCTCTACTGCCTACGAGGCGCCGCATCCGGTGTCCACACCGCGTTCGGCTCGCGGATCAGGCTTGCCCGGCTGGCGGCCGCGCTATCGCAGCACGGCAAAGCTCTCAGACGGGAGCTTCGTGCTGGCTATGGGCCAGGGGGCGAATCTGTCGGCCTTTCATTCGCGCGACGGGGGCGTGACGTGGGCGTCGATCTCGCCGACGCGCCGCGCCGTCACTTCGATCTCCGAACGCTGCATAGCACCCGACTCCGGTCGGTCTTTCATGTTCGGGTTGAGTGACGACGGCCGCTCGCACACGGCGTCGTACCTGGGGCCGGATGGCGCACCCCTAACGGTTCTGCTGGCGCCGGTGCCGAAGGCGATCGTCGCGGCGGCATGCGATAACGACGCGCTGGTGGTCGCTCTGCGTACCGCGGAAAAGCGGACCGAACTAATGGCGTGTCTGTACCGTAAGGCCTGCCGAACCATGCCGATGCCAAAGCTCGGTGGGCCGCTTGAGGTAAGCCATTTTCCTGTGGATATAGCGAGAGTGGGCGGAGTCACCGTGATGGCGATCAACACCAGCGGTGTAGTGCGCGTGACGTCGACTAGGAACTTCGGTGAAACTTGGTTGCCGTTCACCGTCGCGTACGACTCCGGCGGACTCCGCAGGGCCGGACCAACGCGCCTGCTCTCGGTCGGAGACCGCATCCTATTGCACGGAACTATGTCCCGCGGTCTCAAGTCATATCCCGTGCTCGCGTCCGACGACTTCGGTGCGAGCTGGCGCACCCCCTGACGGATTGAGGCGTGTTTTCCTACGAGCGTGAAGTGCGGTTTCACGAAGTCGATGCGGCGGGCATCATGTTCTTCCCGACGTTCTTGGTCATCGCCCACGAGGCGATGGAGGACTTGTTCGCAGCGCTTGACGGGGGTTATCGGCGGCTCATCGTCGAACGGCGTATTGGACTGCCGGCGGTCGATGTAGCCATGCGCTTCAGCGCGCCCTTGAGGTTCGGCGATCTGGTTACGATCGAGACCGCGACGCTTCGACTTGGGAATCGAAGTGCGACGTTGCGCTACCGGTTCAATCCCACGGGATCACACAGCCATTGCGCGGAGGTCGAACACACCGTCGTGTGTACGGACCTCGACCAAATGAGCAGTTGCGACATGCCCGGGGATGTACGCGCGATATTTAGCTCGCATCATGTGTGACGCGCTAGCCGCCACCACGCCGGGCGATGCGTTCAAATGTACTGCGCACCCAATGCTTGCGCCCTGGTGGAGCAACTCGCACCGGGTCGGTCTCTGCCGCCAGCCAGCTTAGCGCTTTCACCTTGATCTGCGCTTCGTGCAAGGCGGTCTTGTCGCCTCGTCGTTCGGCGAGCACTAGCAGGCGACGCCACACCGTTAACGACGCGCTCCACGCACTGGACGCTACGTACCAGCCCGCAAGAGTGCGCATCCAACCGGTCTCCGATGGCCGCGTGTCGATCGCCGCCTGAAGGTCTTGTTCCGCCTCGCGTTGGCGTCCGGTCCGCTGACGTAGAAGCGCACGATGATACAGACCCGCTGCGCGACCGCTGCGTGTGCGAGTCGCGCGCGTGAAGACAAGTTCAGCTTCCGGAAAGTCGCCCATCCGTTCGCGCAGGCGGCCAAGGCCTACGTAGGCGGGGCCGAACGAACGGTCCATGTCGATCGCGCGATGATAAGCCGACAGGGCTCGCGCGGGTTCGCCCTGCCGGTCCAGTCGATCCGCCTCGGCGGTGTAGAGTCGAGCGCTTCTGGTCCAGCTCGACTCGGAGCTGGACGGGGCACGGCGCGATGCCCGTGTCGGCACGGCCTGGCGAGCCGGTCCCTTAGGCGCTGGTTGTGCAGCAGGTTGGCTTTTGGTTGTCTGACGTGGCGTTGCCGGCTCAGCGTCGTCGAATCTGGCGGTTGGCGTGGCGTATGCTGGGGCGCAGAGCAATCCAAGGGCGATCGTGAACAAACAGCATCGTGTCTCGCCCCGCACCGCCATATGCACAACTCAACTTAGCAGGCGCTACGCACTCCGCCCTTCCGAAGCTACTCGCTGAGTCCGAAACGGTCCCGAGCGTTCATGTAGCCCTCGCCCACACTGAATACGGCAAGGTCGCGCGCCTCGGCGTTGCGGACGATCCAGCGGAGGCGGTCCGCTCCCTCGGCGGGTGGACCGCTGGTATGTCCTCCCGCCAGCGCTAGCGCTCGGATCGCAGCCATCGGGTCACCGACGCCGAGCAGCGCCGCGCGGTTGCCCAGCTCGTTAATCGACGTGGCCAGCTGAGTCGCGCGGTTGCCGATGGAGCCGATCACCTCAAGCGCGATCATGGCTAGGTCGTCGGCGGGCGCGGACGTCATCGCGCCCTGAATTCGCGACCGAGCGGCGGCGAACTTCTTGGCGTCCACGCCCTGAGGCTGCCAGCTGGTGGCGTGCAGACTAAGAAACGCCGCCATGACCGGCCATAGGTCGATGGGAGCGGTACGCGCCAGCGCGCTGCCGTGTAGCTGCAGCACTTTCAAGGCGCGCAGGATCAAGAAGAACCGAGCGGCGTGGTCATCGCTGTCCAGCAGTGCCTTTCCGAACAGCAGCTGAGGCGGTGCGGAGCTTACGGGGGTGCACACGGCGCCGAGCGACGACGTAACGAAGACCTCGATGTTGTGGATGCCGAAGCCAGCCGCCATCTGCTGGATCTGATTGAGCACTTCGGCGGATTCTTGGGGCAGCGGCGTGGCCCGCATGGCTCGAAGGTCCATCGGATAGGCCGCGTCGAGCAGCCCGCCGGCCCGCTTGAACAGGGTTCGAAGTGGTAACGTCAACAAGTCGGGCGCGAGCAAGTCATCGAGTTCGGGCTTACCTGCTTGTGCTCCTGCGCCGCGGACGGTCAGCGGCGTCGTGCCCGTCAGCGCGGCACGTGTCGCCCGCGCCACGTGCGCCGCGTCGTGCTGGCCTCGCAAGTCGGCCACCGATGCCAGCGTGTCGAAGAAGCCTGGCTCGAAGCGCCCGGTACCCAATGCCCGCCGCGCGTCGTTGGCGGCTCGGTTGAGGAGCACCTTGAGTGCAGCGTGCTCGCCGTTGCGTGCGTAGAACTCGGCGAGCGCGCTAAGCGCGACGCCGTCGTGCGGCCACGTCTTGCGAGCCTTTTCGAGCGTGGATTCTGCTTTGCGCTTGTCACCGACGATCTGCTCTAGAGCCAGCGCAAGCTCGATGGTTCGGTCGCGTTTTTCTTCGTCGGACTCGGCCTCGGAGAGCAGCTCGTTGGCGAGTGCCATGGCGTCATCGGGTCGGCCAAGCCGTCCGTAGACCGTGATCAGCTTGGACTTCGCCGCAGCGTTGCTCGGGTCGCGCTTCAGGACTTCTCTGTACGCGGACTCTGCGCGTTCCGGGTTCGGAAGATGCTCGTCGTACAATTCGGCTAGTCGCTGATAGATCGCTGACTGTTCAGTGGCGTCGGACGTGTGACGTGCGAGCCGAATCAAGGCTTGTTCGGTTGCCGGCCAGTCCTCGTCTTCGGCTGCGAGGTCGGCGAACGCCGATAGCGCGCCGGCATGGTCTGGATTGGCGTCGAGTGCGGAACTCAACGCGGCCTTCGCGGCGGCCTTGTCGCCGATGTCTGCAAGTGCGCGACCTCGCCGGACCTCCAGTGCGACGCGCTGCTGAGGATCGGAGGTCTCCGCCAGTCTTCGCTCGAGTAGATCCGCGATGGCGGCGCGATCGGAAAGCGCGACGTAGAGCGCCTGGAGACGCTCGAAGACGCTCTCGCGGGCGATGTCGAGCTGGCATGCCTTTTCCAGAGCTAGCCGTCCCCGAGCCGGGTCGTCTGCATGGTCGAGCCACATGTTGCCAGCCTTTTCCCAAGCGTCGACCTGGTGTGCGTCGACAGCGTAAACCTGGGCGAGAGTTTCGAGTGCTTCGGCGGCTTCGGCGAACTGCTCGCGTTCCGCGAGAATCTTCGCTCGCTCCTCGAGTGCTACCCGATGGTCCGGCGCCAGTTCAACAGCGCGCTCTAGGTGTTCGAGGGCCTCTTCAGACTGCCCCGCTCCGATCGCCGCCTGGGCTGCGCGCAGCGACAGCGTCGCCGCGTCGAGGGAGCGGTCGGCCCCGTCCCGCAAAGCGGCGAAGGCACGCAACGCCCGCCCGTAGTCCTTGGAGTAGGTTGCATGAGCGCTCATGGCCCGCATCGCCCACAGCGACGGTGGGTCTTCGTCGAACGCGCGCTCTACCAGTTCGCGACTGTCCGCCCACTCGCCGCTGCGCGAGCGCAATCGGCTCGCGAGTACGGCGTGTGCGGTGGACTCCGTGGGTCGGGTCAGTCGGGAGAGCCAGCTGGCGACACCTTCGAGGTCATCGTCGCGACCGGAACCGATATACGCGTGCTCGAGGCGTCGCAGGGCGGGTAGATTGTCCGGGCTGCGCTCCAGAATGGCGCTCTGCCATAAGACCGCACTAGCTTGATCTCCGCGAGCCCCGTCGAGTTCGCTTAGCTGGGTGTACAGTTCTCTCTCGTCGACGACGTCCTGCGCTGCGCGGGCGCGCTCGAGAAGCTGTTCGGCCAGCGTTGCGGCTCGGGTACTGCGCGCCGCCGCGCGATCGCTGGCCAGTCGAGCGAAATCGCCGCCGCCGTTTTCGACCGCGGCCATGGCGACGCGCGCGGCCGCCTCGAAGTCATCGGCGCGCTCGAATTCCCGCGCGGCGGTGACCAGCAGTCGGACTTTCGCCTGACCCGACGCGTGCTCAGCCGCCGCCTCCCGCCAAGCAGCGCCCTCCTTCGGATCGAGGCCGCTCGACAGCCGCTCGTGGAGTTCGCGCAGCGCAACGTCGTCCGGGCGCGCCTCCAACGCGGTCTCGAGCAGACCGGCGGTCGTTGCGATGTCGGATGCGCCCAACAGCGCCTCGCGGACCAAATCGATCGCCTTTTCGTAGGCATCCTCGACATGGTCGCGGCGCCGATGCACCCACGCCAGCATTTGCTCGACGTTGCCCGCCATGCGCCCGAGCAAGATGCCGACGCGATACGCAAACGGTAGGTCGGGCGCGGTGTCGGCGCTGGCTTCGAGCAGCCTTGCGAAGCCATCTAGGTCATCGGTTCCTCGGCGGATAGCAGCTTCGAATAGCAGCAGCGCGCGATGGTCGGTGTCTTCGCTACGCTCAGAGGCTAGCGCGAGGTCGGCCGCGGCGTCAGCGGATCGCGGCAGGACGGCGCGCACGGCAGCCATGTTGCTTGGCGCGAGCTTCAAGGCTGCGCGGTATGCGGCTTCCGCTTCGCCGTCGTTGCCGGACAGCTCGTGCACCAGGCCTACCGCCAGCTGACGGTGCACCTCGGCGTGTTCGCCGTCGGACGGCCAGGCAGCGATGACGCGGGCCAGGCCCTCACCGTCCTTGGCAGCGCGGGCTACTTCGAGTGAGAGGCCGCGTGCGAGCGGCGAATCCTGGCGGGCCGCCAGATAGGCCTGGGCGGCCTTCTCGAGGTCCGCATCGGTCTTGAGTCGGGCGAATGCGCGCCCGAGTCGCGCATCGGCTTGGGAAGCAGCTGCGCCGCAGTAGACAGGTTCGTCAAGCTTCACCGAGGCGGCGGCCGCGAGCGGCGCCGCTTCCGATTCGGCGCTGATGCCGGCGACGACCGACGAGAGCTGTTCGGCCGGAAGCTCGCAGAGCGCAGCCAAAGCCAATCGGTCGGCAGGCCCCAGAGCTGGCGCATCCGAGTCGTCGAGCCGGATGGCGTCCGCTACGGTCGACGCATCGCCGTTCTCGAGTGCGAGTCTCGCCAGCGTGCGCCGCTTGATCGCAGACGGTCGCGTTTCGGCGGACTTCATCAGGATGTCGATGGCGGTTTGGCGCGTCGCGGCGACGGGCGCCAACAGTCCGGTCGCCACCCAGGCGACTGCTTCGACGAGGTCGTCAGTCGCCGCCAGTCGTTGCAGCAGCGGAGCTATGGTCTGCGCATCGCCCTTCTGCAGAGCTCGCCTAGCGACGGCGACCGTAGCGGCGGCGGACAGTTCACGGGCAGGTGGCGTGTGCCGCTCGTCTGCACGGAGGCGCGACAGTTCTGCAAGCCCAACGCCGAGTTCCGCCAGGGACTCCGCGTCGGGCAGTCGAAGCTTGGGCGCGCCGGATGATTCGGCAAGCTGTGCAGCGAGTTTCGCGATGTGCGCCCGTACGTCTGCCGACGAGGCACGAGCCGCCAGCTCGACTCGCTTGAGTGCGAGTCGATCGTCTTCCTCGATCAGCCGCGCGGTTTCCGCCGCCAGCAGCGCGCCGTGGACGCGGCCCGCTGGTGTGGGGCCGGACCGCGTTTCCGTTTCTAGATATTTGTGGGCGGCCGCGGGATCCACGTGCTTGTGCGTCCAGCGGGCCTGCCGCACGGCGAGCGGCGCGGCGCCCGGGCACTTGGTAGCATCGGCCGCGCACGCCGCAGCCCGCGCCGGTTCTCCGGCCATCGACCACAACTCGCTTGCCACGACCAGCGCGCGGCACTTTGCTTGGGGGTCCTTGGCGGAAGCAGCTTCGGCTTCGAACAGTCGCGCGCGGTCGATAAAGGCTTCGAGCTGGTCCTGTTCCACTAGGTGCGTCGACGCGGGGCGGTCGTCTTCCAGTTCGGGCCAAGGCTCCTGTTCCTGGGCGAGGTTCTGAACCGCCTCGTCCTGGGGGCCCTCTACGGCGTCGTACTCGAGCGGGTCGACCTCGGACGGGTTTTCGGTGACGTCGAATTCGGGCTCATCTCCGTCATCGGAGACGTCGAGCGACGGGGCGGCGCCGGTTGCCGCTGAGTCGGCCGCCGCCTGTTCTGGTTCCTCTGTCGGTATCTCCTCGATATCCGCGTCGGGGTCCAAGTCGAGTAACTCATCGATGTCTTCGTCGACGACGTCGTCTTCAACTGCGTCGTCGGGCGCTGAGGCATCAGCCTGCGTCGACGGGGGTTCCGCGCTTTGCGCGAGCGGGAACGGTTCGCGCGGTGGTGGGCCGGCGGGATTCACCGCCGGAGGCACCCGGGTTTTTTCAGGCGCAGGCGCGATGGGTCGCGGGACCGCGGGACGCGGGATCGAGGGTGGTAGCGGTCGAGCGACCGTAAGCTCGTCAGCATCGCCCGTGTCGGTGCTCAGGTCGTGTTCGGTTCCCGTCTCCGGGAGTTTGTCTGGGGTGAGTGCCGCAGCGTCGGCGTCACGGGAGGATGACGGAGGAGGCTGCTCGGCGGCGCGCGCTGCGGCGATCAGGTCGGGCAGCGACTTTGCGACGGTGAGTTCGTCGTCCGTGCTGCCAGAGTCGAGATCCGAGAGATCGGCGGCTACGGTGGCGTCTTCCTCGCCGCTGATCCTAGCGCTGGTCGACACGTACTCTCCCCCGTCGACCTTGAAGGTTCCCGTCACGTCGTCGGCGGGAAAGCTGCGCTTCGCGGGAGCGAGTATTTGCTTTGTGGGTTCGACGGGCTCAGCCGGTGCGGGGCCGTCTTCTGGGTCCTCGGCTAGCAGCGAGTCGAGCAGCGCGTCCGGTTCAAAATCCAGGTCGCCACCCAGTTCAGCCCCGATACTGCCGGCCGTGCCGCTGCGCGCCGTGGAACCAGGCGAGCTCTTAGGCGAGCTAGGCGGCTTGTTCGACTTGTCGCTCATTTCACACCCATCCCCAGCTGCGCCCTCAACGCGAGGTAGGTGGGGGACAGCACGAATCTGAGGAGGCGCTTCGTGCGGGCGATCGCCGCATTCGACGCTCCGGGTTGTCCGCGTTGACCGCCCGAACTCGAAGCCAACACATACGAGACATCGCCCGCCGCGACTGCGGCTAGCCGATCCAGACTCGATGTGGCCGCGGCGACCCACGCTTGGGTGTTCTGCCCGCTGCGCAGAACGGGTTCGGCGAGTTGAGCCAGCGTCTTTTTAACCTTTCGTGGCATCTCTTTGGCGAGTTGTCGCTCGAATTCCCCCAACATCGCGTAGGAAGGGGCATCGAACTGTAGCCCGGCGACTTTGAACGTCGCCGCTACCAATGCTGCGATATCCGTGGGGTCGCGGTGGCGCAGCAGCGTAGTGCCACGACGTAGCGCGAAAAGCTCCCGCGCCAGTTCTTGGCGGGATGCGACGGTGAGCGGTACCGCGACGCTAGGACCGATCACAATCGCCGGGCGTTCGGACGGAATAGCGTAGATACCGCCTGAGTCACGTCCGCCGATGTACACGTCAAAGTCGCCGATGCCTAAGGCACCCGCCCACGCCGCGACTTCGTTTCGGATCGGCAAGCCCTGCTTAGGGTTCACGCGTTCCTTCTTGCCGACGCCGAACGCTGCCAGACCGGGCCCGATCGCGGCACAGTAGACCGGTGCCAGTGAACGCATCATGGCGCCGATCGGTCCTACGTCTTCTGGATCGGCGAGCTGCGGCAGGCTGTCTGCGTCAATGGCGATCTGCGGCAGGTGCGCGACTCGCTCGTCGAGCGTTCGGAGCTCGGCGTCGATGCGCGGGTTGCCGTGGCCGAGCGCGACGAGCGCGCCTAGCGTCGCTTGTCGCTGCGCAGCGTCGCCTAGCGCGCCAGCGGTCCTGGCGAGTCTGTCGATAGTTTCGGCGTCGAGGGGGTCTGCGGCGAGCGTCTGCACCAGCGTGGCTCGCGCGGATTGCAGCAGCCCGTTTCGCGCATCTTGCGGAAAGCCATCGGTCAAGACGAAGTCGATCGCTTCGCCGTCGCCTGGCTTGAGCGCGAGCAGTCTTTGGGCGGCGGCGACACCGTCGGCAGTGCCTTGGCGTTTATCGCGATGGATAACCATGGCGAGCCGTGCCGCGGTGGCACACTGGTCCGGGGTTTCCCGCTCGTGCATCAGCTGTTCGAGTGACTGGGTCGCCTGCTCCCATTCCTGAGCCTTGGTGGCGACCTTTGCGAGGCGCTCGCGTACCGGCAGCGTCGACAGCCCCGCGGCATCGAGTCCGATCAGAACCGTAAGCGCATCGTCGATGCGATCGAGCTTGTTTTCGTAAATGTCGACCGCCGCAACACCTGACAAGAGGCGCTGCTGGCGCGGCGCGGCGTCCAGTTCTGCCAGTTTTGCGAGATTCGCGGCGGCGTCTTCGAAATGGCCCGCCTTGAGCGCGATTTCGCCTGCTAGTGCGAGGGCGCCGACATGGTCGGGCTCGAGCATCGTCACGTTTTCGAGCGCGGCGAGCGCTCCCTCCGTGTCGCCCGCGGCCCTGAGAACGCGCGCTCGCTCCCAGAACATTTTGACGATTTCGTCCGGGTCCTCAGCGACCTCTAGGCGCGCCTCGATCAGCGCGAGCAGTCGCGTGCCGTCTTTACGGGCGCGCACCAGCCGGAACACGCGATCAAACGCGATGGGACGGGTGATGTCGCGCTCCGTCGCCCGCGAGTATGCGTACTCTGCGCGTTCGGCATCCGAGAACTCATCCTGTAGGATCAAGCCTGCTTGTTCCCAGAGTTCCGCACCCCGCTGATCGTCAGCGACGGCGTCCCCCAGTGCGGCACAAGCTTCTGCAACCGTTGCTCGTTCGCCTGCGGCTTCCGCCGCTGCGCGCAATCCTTCCCAACCCAGCGCCTCTTCGGGATGGGCCTCGGTCACGCTCCTGAACGACTCGAGCGCGCCCCCCACGTCCATGGCGACCAGTTGGTTCCAGCCGGCGCATGCCGTCACGATCGACTCCGACTCGGCGGTGAGTGCATCACCGACGTTGCTCAGGGCCGCCGCGCGTTTGCGCGGGTCGCATCCGGGGGGCGCGATATCGAGATTCATCAGCCTAGTCGCTTCCGCGTCCCCGGTTAGCAGCGGCGTCGGCAGGTCTTGCAGTAGGCTGATTTGTGCGGCGCTCGCTCGTACTTGTTCGGCGGCGTCACCGGTCAGGCTCTCGGCGAGCATCCGTCGCGCGTTGATCTCGTCCATGGGTGCGCGTTTTGCTGTGCTGAATGCCAACCACTCGAGCGCTGCGGTGAGCGATCGGTCGCGGGCGGCCCAAACCGATGCCAGTTCGGCGAGCTCGCCGATCTCGACGGAATCGGGCTGCTGCGTTCCGGCGAGGCGTTGGTAGAAATGGGCACTGGCGCTCAAGGCGCTCGCGTTGGCGCCGAGCGTGCTGAGCTGAGCATATGCCTCGGCGTCCGCGGCACCGCCCAGCATCCGGGCGAGCGCTACGGCGCCTGCGGTCGAGGAGTCATCCTCGACGCCCGCTAGCGCGCCCAGCCCCACGTCGAGGTCTTGTCCCGCGCCGGCGTCGAGTCCAAAGCGTTCAAGTGCGAGCAACGCCGAGGTGTCGCCGGTGTCCGCTGCCGCGTCCAGAGACCGAGCTCGAGCGGTTGGATCGTTAGGTTGGGCGGCGCGCAGCGCCCAGCTCAGCATGACGTTGCCGGACGGCGGATGCTGCTGGGCGGCTTCTTCGAAGAGCTCCGTCGCCCGTTCTCGCTCCCCACCGCGCCAATGTCGTACCCCCGCCTCGATGAACAGAGCGGCGGCGGACTCGGCATCGCTGAGGTGCGCCGCGCACTGTGCGAGTCCGTCCGCCGCGGCGTGGGGATCGCCACCGGCGTCCAGAGCGTCCGCTAGCGCCAAAGCCACGGTTACGTCGTCGGGCGCCTCGTCATGCTGTTTTCGAAGTTCGGCGATGGCGGTTTCGCGTTCCCCGCTCAACAGAGCTCGCGCGGCCATAATGGTCCGTAGGCTGCGCGCCTGTGCCGCATCGGGTTCCGCGTCAGCTAGCGCCTTGAGGCTGGTGCTGGGATCGACCGGCTGCGGCGGCGGGCGCGTCGACGGCGTCGCGCCCGGCAGCGCTTCGGGTTCAACGGGTGCCTTGAGATCCGTCGCGTAGGCACCGAGCATATTGCCGAGCCAGGCGTACCCGGGCAGCTTGGCTAGATCTTGCAAGGCTTGGCTACCCCGCGCTGCGTCTCCGCGGCCTAGGCGGGCGCGGGCGAGTTCAAACCACAGCTCGCCGGCAAGCTCGGGCTCCGCGCCGGCGAGCAAGCGCCGGGTGTTTTCCTCGTACCAAGCGTGATCCCCGACGATCGCCGCGAGCATGCGCCCGACGCGAGCGACGGTAGGGCGAGAGACGCCATACATTCCCGCTTGGGAAAGCGCGGCTTTCGCGCCCTGAGAGTCTCGCGCGAGGCGGGCCCACGTGTCCGCTGCGAGCAGGTACGCGCGGCCTTTTGCTTCGTCGGAAGGAAACTGCTCGGCGACCTCTTCTAGAGCTGCCGCAAGCCCTTGAGCGTCCTCTGTTGCCGCGAGCAGATCGAGTTGGAGCGTGCGTGCTGGAAGAGATGCAGGATCTTGCTCGAGCGCTGACCTTGTTGCGGCGAGCGCTTCAGCGGGGTTGCCCTCAGCCGCCGCCGCCTCGGCGACCCGCATCCACAACGATGCGGCGACGCCGCCTTCGAGGCCGTGGTCCAACTCGAGCTTGGCTAGCCTCGCCGCCGTCGCCGTGTCGCCGGTCACCTCGGCGATGGCAAGTCGCGCGTGCAGAAGCTGCGGAGCGTCAGGAACGTGCGTCAGTGCCTGATCGAGTAGCGTCGCCGCCTTTGCCGCATCGCCGTTGCGGCGGTGGGCGTCGGCGGCACGCAGCCAAGCGTCGGTGACGTATGCCGTGGACCGACGGTACCGAGGGACACCTAGCTGTTCACCGATTTCGGCTGTTTCCGTTGCCTTGAGCAACAGCGCCGCCTGTGCCTCCAGCGATTTCGCGACCCACTCATCACGCTGCGCCGTGTAGCCGAGCTGTTCAAGAGCACGTAACGCAAGGAACGTAGCGTCCGCTTTGGTGTCGATGGCTTGCTCGAGCGCCGTCATCGCTTCGTCGAATTCGCTCCGGGCGGCGTGCAGACCCGCGACATCGATCAACAGCAGCGCGCGCCAGCTCGGGTGGGCAGCGACGCGCGCTCGTTCGGCGAGGCTCTGTAGGCGCAGGGCGTCGTCACCGAGCTTGCCCGCGATGATCTCCATGTGGAGCCAGATGACGGCGTCATCGCGCGTTTCCTCGACGGCCGTCTGCAATGCGTCGCGCGCCGCGTCGAGGTCCTCCTCGTGCTCGGCGCAGTACAGCGCCGTGAGGAATTGTGCTCGCGCTTTTTCGACCGGGGAGTCGGCTACCTGGTCCAGCCGCTCTAGCAGACGGCCTAAGTTCTTGAACGACTTGCGCCGCTCGATGATCACGATCAGCCGCTCGAGGGGCTCACGGAACTGCGGCTCGAGATTCACCGCCCCGAGGTGATCTCGCGCGGCTGACGCTTCGTCACCGAGCAGCTCCTCGATGACACCGATTTCGTGCAGCAGGATCGCCTTCGCGGTGCCGTCCTCGGTCGCTTCTTGTTCAGCGCGGAGTCGCTCGACCGTTGAGGCGAGCAACGCTGCATCTGCGGTTTCGGTGTCCGGGGGCGGCTCTTCGGTTGTCATTCGCAGCAAGTACCGGGATGTGCTGCGACTCTAGGCGACTGCGCTCTGAGAAACCAGCCTGACGATTGGTGGCGGCCGGAGTTACTGATTGCGTCGGATGACCCAAAAGCCGCGTGGGGTGTCGACCGGCTCAGGGTGGACGCTGCCCGGCGTCATCGTGAACAGAATCCGCTCGATGGCCGGTTCTAAGACGCCGCGCGGCATCTGGCCAAAGTCATCTGACGACTCCGGATCCGCGAGTTTGCGGGCTGCCTCGAAGTCCGTCTGGGCGACCTTTGCGGCGCTGCTGGCGCGGATTTTCGCTTCGGCCCGGGTCGGCGCAGACTCGAGCGCGAATTGTGCCCCGCGGTAGGCGAACTGCAAAACGCCGAAAGTCACCGATTCGGGGGCGTCTGCCGGCAACGTTTGGCTGCGTGAGGCTGGACGGTGCATTTCGCGGGCCTGGCGCGCGGACGTGGGGGGCGCAGGCGAATCGGCGGTCAGGATGGTCGGAATCGCTGCCGGCTGGGGGGTCGCGCGGGAGCGCTGGGAGCCGAGGTACACGGCGCCCATTCCGAGCGTGGCGACCGCCAACGTCCCCGCGACGACAGTGTTCCGACGCGTCATTCCCTCAGGAGCCTGTAGCACGCGCGCCAGCGCCGGAAAACGTGGTGGGCAAATCCAGCAGAACCGGCCACAATCCCGCGAACAGATGTTCAAGGTCGAGTGCCCAGGCTGTAAAGCACCGTATCAAGTCGACGAGCGCCGTGTGCCCGCAGCGGGGCTCAAGATGCGTTGCCCGAAATGCGGCACGACCTTTAACGTGGACGCGCCAGGCGGCGATTCTGAAGCCGACAGCGTACTTGGCGCTTCCCTCGGGCTCGGCCCTGAGTCGTCCGTCCCCAAGAAGAAAAAGCCGCCGCTACCCAGACGAGCGATCAAAAAAACACAGCTCGGCGTTGCACCGATGGGTGCGGTTCCCAAGGCGCCGCCGCCGCCCGCGCCTGGCCAGTCGATGCCGGAGTCCGAGGGGTTTGGCGAGATCGACCTACCCGTGCTGCGCGACACCGGTTCGTCGCCCAAGACGTCCGAGCCGGCGCTGCCTGCACCACGTGATCCGGCTGCCAGCCTGATCGATATCGATCTGCCAGACGTTCCCGTCGTGCCAACGTCGGTACCCGCCGATCTCCCTGCCTCGGTACAACCAGCTTCGGGAGGGGACTTACCCGCGGTGCCCAGGCCCAACGACGGTGCCGACCTGCCGGCGGTGGGCGGAGGAGGCGGCGGCTTCGGCGACATCGATCTGCCCGCGCCGGCTGCCCAATTGTCCCCCAGCGGGCTGGACGTCGACTTGCCGTCGCTCTCTGACGACGGCGTGTCGCTCCCATCCCCTCGAGCCGACCTGCCGGCGGTGGGCGGTGCGGAGCTGCCCTCGCTGGGCGGTGCGGAGCTACCCTCGCTGGGCGGCGCGGCGCTGCCGTCGCCTGGCGGTGCGGAGCTCCCAGCGCTCGGTGGAGCGCAGCTTCCTGCCGTGAACCCGGATCTGCCGGCAGCCGGCGGTGCTGGGCTGCCGGAAATGTCCGGGTCGCTGCCGGCCGCGAGTGCAGGCCTGCCGCAAGCCGCCGCCGCCTTGCCTGGAACAGCGGCCGGGCTCCCGGGCAGCGCTGCAGGCCTCCCGGGCAACGCGGCTGGACTTCCCGATGGCGCGGCCGGGGCTCCGGCCCCGAGCGGCGGATTTGGCGAGTTGGACCTGCCGCTAGTTGGCGGCGAGCCGCCTGCGCCCGCTGCTGAGCCCCCGAGCGTGGCGGCAGCTCCTCCCGCCGGCGGCGGTTTGGAGTTCGAGTTGGGTGGTGGTGCGGCGCCCAGCGCGCCGCCCGGTGGCCAACAGGCCGGTGACGAGTTCGACTTTGGTGCGCCGCCGCCCAGCCAGGATTTCGACGCCCCTCCCAGCGACGGCTTCGGTACGGGGTTTGCGCCACCATCGGCGACCGTCGGCGACCCGATGGCTGAGGGGCCGACCTCGGGCGTTGTCCGGGAGGCCGGAGGCGGCGTCGCCTACGGCGAGGTCAACCTCGGCGGCGGGGATGCGCCACCACTCATGCCCTCGTCCGGCCCGCCGTCTGGCGGCGGCGAGGACGACATGGAGTTCGGTGCGATTCCGCAGGAGGACGAGCAGCGCGAGCCCGGAGCCGTCCCGACGCAACCAGGACCCGCGCACGTCGAATTCGGCGACGTGGCGGCGCTCCAGCCGGAACCATCCAAGAAGCGCGGCGTGCGGGTAGGGCTAGCTGTCGTTGCGCTGGCCGTCGTCGGCGGTGGCGCGTTGACGCTGGTGCCCGGTGTCGGTCCGTTCGGCGCGCACTGGATCACGGACCAGGTCCGCGCGGGTGAGTATCGCGAGCTCGTCACGGCGCAGGTCAAGAGCGCGCAAAAGGACCTCGCTTCGGACACGTTTACCGGCGCTAACAGCGCGATGGGGGCGGTCGCTAAAGCCCGCAAAAAGAACAAGCGCATCAAGCCTCTGGCGGCCTACGCGGCTTATCTCGCCTACGCCACTGACTTGCGTTTCGGCGTGTCTTCTGCGGTGACCGCGAAGGCGAAGGTGATCCTGGACGAGCTTCAGGAGGCGGGCGACGTACGCTACTTGGAGCTGGCGCGCGCCGCACAAGCCGGTGCTCAGGGGCAAATCGCTCGCGCGCGCAAGAGTGTCGTGGGTCTGGCGAAGGCGGAGCCAAATGACATCGACGTCGCGACGCTGCGCGGAGAAGTCGAGCTCAAGGCGAAAGACGCCAAGGCAGCCGTCGCCGCGTGGGAGGCAGCGGTCAAGTTGGCGAAGTCGCCGCGAACGCTGTTCGGCCTCGCGCGGGCGCAGCTTCTCGCGGGCAATTCGGCGCGTGCCGCCGAGCTCGCGCAGCAGGTGTTGGCCACGGGCAAGACTCACTCAGGTGCTCGAATCCTGTTGGCCAAGGTCGCTTGGACATCGCGTCGCGACGAAGAAACAGCCGTGAAGCTCCTGACCGCGGTCATCGACTCCAAAGACCAGGCGAGCATTCGCGAGCGCGTCAGCGCCTACACGATGCTGGGCACGATCCACCTCGAGCGCTCGCGCATTACGCACGCCGAGAAGGCCTTCACGGCCGCGCGTGACCGGCAGGAATCGCGGGCACTCGGCGACACCGCGCGGGCCGAGGACTACCCGCTCACCAACTTCGGTGAGATCGGCTACGTGGGCTGGGGTGGCGGCGTGCCGCTCGTCGTG
>JAUIKB010000911.1 GCA_030430975.1 Polyangia bacterium | reverse complement strand
AGCCGAACGTCGTGAGATAAAAGATCACCGCCCGCATCTGCTTCTCAGCGACGGCTCCCTCGGTGCTGAAGGTCAACATGCCGGGAGCATAGCCGAAACCGCTGGCTCCGCCTTGGCGATTCGGCGCCGATTTGAAGCGCTATGCTGCGTGGAGCGGGGAATTCTCCGGCCGTAGATATCCAGAGCGATGAGCTGAGTTCCGGAGGATGAGTCGCTCGACCGTTGTAAGCACGGCGGTCTGTACCTCACGCTGACGCTCCGCGGCTAGGGGACCGCCATCGAACTCGACGAGGTACAGCGTTTCGCGATGACGAGGGCCGCCCAGCACTAGATCGGACCGCACAACCTGTACGCGCAGGTTGAACAGCACGTCGCTTAGCTCGGGTAGTAGGCGTCGGCCTGCAGGGCGTTCGATTTCCAAACTGGAAAGAAGACCACGGTTTCGGGTGAATCGGATGTTGGTTGTTCGCATAGGCCGGACCATGCCCGATGGTGGTAACCAGCACGTGCCGCGTTCGTGACCATGTAGTGAACTCAATCTTGAAGTCGGTGAACGTCGCCGGACGTCGAGCAATATTCACCTTCGCGATGACCGAGCGTCACATCGGGTGTGTAGCGTCCGACACATGCCCGACCGCTTTCGGAATGACAACGACCACCGACCCGTTGAGGTACTATGTTTTCGCAATCCTCCCAGATGACTCGAGCTGCGCGCGCCGGCCGCGTGTGGACTCCTTCAGGCGTTGAGCCCGGCGCGAACCCGGCGCCGGCCGCCGTGGCTGGCTTCGTGCAGCGGAGCTACGCCGCTCAGCGCCAGGCGCGCGTGGCACTACGGGCGTTGCGGGTAGGTGTGCAGTACAGCGGCAAGCTGCCGCGGCACCAGTGCGTTATTGTAGCCAACCGGTGCAGCCCGCTCGATGTACTGTTGGTGGCTTCGCATACGCCGCTGCTGCCGATGATCGATGAGCGCTACTTCCAGCTTCCGTTAGTTGGCGCCGCGCTGCGGGCGACAGGCGCTGTGGCTACGTCGCGGAGGGATCCAATCGCCTCTGCGGCTGCGACTCGTCGCTGCCTAAGGGCGCTGCGCGCTGGCGTGCACGTCTTGTGCTTTCCCGAGCTCGGTCCTGGTCATGACGAATCCGTCCTGCCTTTCCGCAGCGGTCCGTTTCGGCTTGCGCAGTTGGCGCGGGCTCACGTCGTGCCGTGTGCGATCCACGCGGCTCGTTCGCCGAACGTTGTGCACGCGTTTTCAGTGCGCTTCTTGCGCTCGTTTCACGGGGATGCGGCTACAGAATCTGCTCTTGCTCGCGAGGCTCGCCGGTCAGTGCAGGACTCGCTTCCCGACCCGCGCCGCGCTCGACCGCATCGAACAACGCGCTCCTCACGCGCGTCGACACGAGCTTGACTGTGAGGTCAACGCGCTCGGGTAGGGTGAGCCGACGTTTCTGCTGCTTCCACCACACGTTGAGAGTTCGATTTTCGGTGTGCATCGTCCCGCTAGTGTAGGGACGACGCGTCGGCGCGGCAGGCCCAAAGTGCCCTGTCACAAGAATGTTACAATCCAAATATCCCAATGATAACAAGGGCTTGAGGGCGACGCAGGATCTGCGCGAATGGTCGTCCTTCAGGCGGTCTCGGCGACGCTCTGGCCCAGTGTTTGCCCAAGTTCGACCTGACTGTAACCTCCGTGTCACATTCGAGCAGTACGAACTCGCCATGGCCAGAATAGCGATCATCGAAGACGAGCAAGACCTCCAGCAGGTGCTCGAATACAACCTGCGCAACGCGGGCCACGATGTGATGGTTGCAGGAGCCGCTACGCCTGGCGAGCAGATGGTTCGCGACGCGCGCCCCGATTTGGTCTTGTTGGACTTGATGCTGCCCGACCGACCCGGCACGGATGTGTGTAAAGCGCTCAAGGCTGACGCCGCCACGGCCAACATCCCTATCTTGATGCTGACCGCAAAAGGCGAGGAGATCGACCGTGTTGTCGGTTTCGAACTCGGCGCCGACGACTACGTCACCAAACCGTTCAGCGTGCGTGAGCTACTGCTGCGGATTCAGGCGGTTCTGCGACGCGGTGAGAGCACGCAGACGGATCCCGTGGCGACGCATGTCGAATTCGGAGTGCTGCGCATTGACCGTGACGCTCATCGGGCGTTCGTTAGCGGAGAGGAAGTCGAGCTGACGGCGTTGGAATTTAAGCTCCTGACGACGCTCTACGACCGGAAGAACCGCGTTCAGACGCGCGCCACCCTGCTCGATGAGGTTTGGGGTATCCGAGCGGATATTACCACCCGTACGGTGGACACCCACGTTAAGCGGCTGCGCGAAAAGCTAGATGGAGCGCGCGACTACGTAGAAACGGTCCGGGGCGTTGGATACCGATTCGTGGCGAGTCCAGACGAGGCACATCGTTGAACGAGTCGGACGCGGGCGGCGGGGGACGTTCGCGACTGCACTTCGGAATCCGCGAGAAGCTTTTCCTACTGTCGCTGGGGCTGATTCTTGTCAGTTTTGGCGTCGCGTACTTCTACATGGCTCAGCGCGTCGGCGCGGAGCTTACCGAACGGGTTCAAGCCGACCTTTTGGTTCGAGCGAACCTGGTGGCTCAGGACGTACGCATGCGGTCCCCCGTCGAAGACGCGTGGCAGCAGCGAGCCGTCAGCTTGGCGAAACACACCCGCACGCGGGTCACTTTTATCGCCAGGGACGGCACGGTCGTAGGTGACTCGGATGTGGAGACCGCGCGGCTACCAACGCTGGAGAATCACGCACGTCGCCCAGAAGTCCAGAGGGCTTTGAGCGGTCAGACCGGAGCCAGTCAAAGGTACAGCGCGACCCTGCGCAAAGACCTGATCTACGTCGCGGTGCCGATCGCCCCTGAGCCACCGGTGTCGATGGTCGTCCGAGTCGCCATGCCACTCACCGAGGTCGATGCGATGCTGTCTCAGTTGAGGAACACTTTGACCGGTGCGGCGCTCGTGGCTCTTCTGGCGGCGGTTTTTCTATCCTCCGCTGCGGCACAGGTCGCGACGCGAACGGCGCGAGAGCTGACGCAAACCGCGGAGCGAATGGCCGGTGGCGACCTGAAGGCGCGCTCGTCAGTTGCGCGTGATGACGAGTTTGGTGAACTCAGTCACTCGATTAACCGCATCGCAGCCAACCTGAGCGCAACGCTCAGCGCGCTAAAAGATGAGCGCGACCGCACCGCAGGTCTGCTGGAAGGTATGCACGAGGGAG
>JAUIKB010000910.1 GCA_030430975.1 Polyangia bacterium | reverse complement strand
GCCCCGAAACGCAGCTCACCACCAGCAAGTCGGCGTAACCGCGACCCGCGAACGCTAGCCAGGCATCCGATTCGAGTTCTTCCTGGGTCACTCGAGACTCCTCGGCCAGCTCCGGTGCTTCACGCTGGAAGCCAAGGAACATCGCCACGTTTTCTCGCTCGCCCCATCCACCGTCTGGGGTGAGCAGATCCATGGCGCCGACAAAGCCGTCCTGCTCGTCACGTTGACCACCATGGATCGCCCATAGGTCGCGCAAGTCGGTCGGTAGTTTGAAACCGATCCGCGTTTCGAACGCGTCCAGCTCCGCAGAAGTCACGCCAGGCGCCAGGTTGTTCACGAGCACCTCGGCGCCATGAGCGTTCATCCAAGATTTGATGCGTTGAAAAGCAGCTTTCATCGTCCAACCGATACTCTACACGTTGAGCGCGTTCAATCGCACCTGTGATGTCGCGCCACCGAGAACGAGCGTTCACGGCTCCGCGAGCGCGTGCGCTTTCGCCGAGAATTGGAAGCGGTACGCGTCCCGTATCAGCTCCCACCAAGGGGGTGCGATGCGCACACCCCGATACTTTCTTATTGCAGCCGTCTTGTTGGCTACGATACCGGCGTGCGCACCTGGATGTGGTGGCTCGTCTTCCGGCGGCGGCTCGTCGTCGGGATGTTTCAAGTCTTCAAACTCGGGTTCGGGTGGTGGAGTATCAGGCGTCGACGGGTTCGACGCGGGCGTCGAGGACGCCGGCGACCAACGCCCGGGCTATGCCAACGTCTAGTACGACGACATCGGCGTCGACTGCGTCCCGGTGGGCTGCGCCGCCGGGTACCGCGATTGCGACGGCGTCGAGACCACGGGCTGCGACGCGCATTTGAACAGCGACGCGAACAACTGTAGGCAGTGCGGTCGAAGGTGCGACGGCTCGTGCTCGTTTCCCCGAGACCGGTACGTCTCGGTCTCGGGCTCAGGCGGTGTAGGAACTGGCGGGCGAGCTGCGCGCACCAGCCGCCACCCCGGCGAGTTTCGCCACATGACCGGCCGATCGCCAGCCGGCACCTCGCCACCGCCACCCTGTTCCTGGCAAGAACTCGCTGATTCGCAACTGATCTCGCCTGGTACGGAACCTGCGAGGCGAACGGTATGGCGTCGGGCAAACGACAGCGGGTGAGCCGCAAATCGACCGCGACTCGGACCATTCGTGAGCACGACGCGCTGGTGCGGCGGATGTTGAAGTCCACGCGACGCGCGCGCGGACTCATCCGTCACGCCGTCCCACAGGAACTTCTGGCACGCCTCGATTTGCGCCGCTTGAAGTGGGCGTCGGCTGCCCATATCGGCGAACAGTTCGCCACGGGTTACAGCGACCTGGTGTTCGAAACCACGCTCGACCACGGACGCGCGTTCATCCAGCTGATCGTTGAGCACAAGAGCGGTCCCGACCGGTTCGTGCCCGTACAACTCCTCGGCTACTGTGCGGCGCGTCTCGGTGAGTTGGCGAGCACCCACGATCCACTTCCGCTCGTGATACCGATCTTGCTCTATCACGGACGCAAACCGTACAACGGTCCGTTATCCCTCAGAGAAATGATGCGCCTGCCGGCGCATGATAGCGCTCTGCGCTACGCTCCGCGCCTCGACATCCTCTTGTGCGACATCGGCGTTCTGTCAGACGACGACATCCTTCGCCTGAAAATGGACACGATCGGCCACATCACGATCTGGGCGCTGGCAACCGCGCGGGACGCCACGCGGTTGCGTGCCTCAATCGGGAAATGGGCGCCTATCATGGAGCGGCTCGTCACCGACTCCCGGCGTCGGAAGGAGCTGCAACCCGTGCTAAACTACCTCGTTCTCGTCACCGAGCGGGCAACGCTCCTAAGACTCAGCGCGGCGGCGCCGCAGATAGGTCAGCACATCATGGGATACGCACAGCAGGCACATGAAGAGGGCCGCCAGGAGGGCCGCCAAGAGGGCCGCCAGGAGGGCCGCCAGGAGGGTCAAGCGTCGATTCTCCGCGCCCAGCTCATCGCGCGCTTTGGTCGGCTGACGCGCAACCAGCAACACCGCCTCGAAGCGATGGACGACGAAGCCATGCACGCCGCCGCCGTTCGGCTGATCGACGCCACATCGGTCGACGACGTGCTCGGGTAGGTAGCGGTTCCAACCGCTAGAGAACCGGGCGATTCGCGCGGCGCTCCTAAGACTCAGCGCGGCGGCGCCGCAGATAGGTCAGCACATCATGGGATACGCACAGCAGGCACACGAAGAGGGCCGCCAGGAGGGCCGCCAGGAGGGTCAAGCGTCGATTCTCCGCGCCCAGCTCATCGCACGCTTTGGGCGGCTGACGCGCAACCAGCAACAACGCCTCGAAGCGATGGACGACGAAGCCATGCACGCCGCCGCCGTTTGGTTGATCGACGCCACATCGGTCGACGAGGTGCTCGGGTAGGCCCTGTACCGAATGGCCGGCGTCTCCGGCCGGTGGGCAGGTCCCGTGAACTGGCTTACGCGTCCCCCCAGTTCACGATTTGATGCGTTGAAATGCGTCCCGCGTCGTCGAACGCGTCGTTCGGGCGGAGTGATCAACCGTGCGTAGATGTCACGGTCGGTGGCAACGATCGTTCACGGTTCGCCTACGCGCGCGCCCGTGGACAGTCTCAACGCTGCGGCATGCAACTTGTATGTGCTCCCACAAGGGGGTGCCTATGCGCACACGCCGAACCTTTCTTATTGCGGCCACGTTGTTGGCCACGATGCCCGCCTGCGTCCCCGGATGTGGACGGTCTCGCTCTGACAAGTCGGACTCGAAGTCCTCGTCGTCTTCTGGATGCGGAGGTGGCTCCGATTCCGGTTCGTCCTCCGGCTGTGGTTCAGGGACGCCGGGCGCTCCGACGCCGGACGCGGGACCGCTCGGCGATCCCTGCCCGGGCTATCCCAACGTGCAGTACAGCTACGTCGGCGAAGACTGTATCGAGGTCGGGTGCGTCGCCGGCTACCGTGACTGCGATGGGGACGTGACCACCGGCTGCGAAGTGCACCTGGCGAGCGACTCGTACAACTGTGGCGTGTGCGGTCAGGTCTGCGACGGCGCTTGCTCGTTCGGCACCTGTGCCGGCGGCGTCGTCGTCGACTCCACCACCGTCGACGGCGCAATCCCAATGACCGGCCGCGGCAGCGAGATGTTCTACGCCCTGGCCGACCCGCCCGAGCTCCGAGGCATCGTCGCTTTCAGCACGGAATCAACGCTCTACGC
>JAUIKB010000909.1 GCA_030430975.1 Polyangia bacterium | reverse complement strand
GATCGGTTGCACGCGCTTTGTCACATCACCGGTGGCGGCCTATCGGGCAACCTCGTGCGCGTCTTGAGCCCCGGGCAAACCGCCGAGGTCGCGCTCCAGCACACTCGGCCCGCGGTGTTCGACCTCATCGCGCGCGGGGGACCGGTCGCTGAGGACGAGATGCAGCGAACGTTCAATCTAGGGGTCGGCATGGTCTGCTGCGTCGCAGACGAATCCGTCGCGCATGCTTGCAAGGTCCTAGAAGCCGCGGGAGAAAAAGCCTGGCCCCTCGGCCACGTTGTGGCCGGCGACGGGGAAGCGCAACCTACAGTCCGCGTAGTAAAATGACTGCGAAGCGCGAGCGCCTCAAACTCGGCATTCTTGCCTCCGGGCGGGGGACAAACCTGCAGGCGATCCTGAACGCGATCGATGCAGGCTCGCTGGCAGCCGACGCGCGGCTAGTGATAACCAACAAGCCCGGCGCGCTTGCTGCAGACCGCGCGATCGATGCTGGAGTTCCACACCAGCTGCTCAACCACCGCGACTATGAGAACCGGCTCGCTTTCGACGCGGCTCTTGTCCGCGCACTACGAGCAGTAGGCGCCGAGTGGGTCGTGCTCGCAGGCTTCATGCGACTGTTGACTCCGGTCTTCATCGACGCATTCGCCGGGCGCACCATCAATATTCACCCGTCGCTGCTACCGGCTTTCCCGGGCGTCAACGCCCAGAAGCAAGCGGTTGACTACGGTGTCCGACTGACTGGCTGCACCGTTCATTTCGTCGACAAGGGCACGGACACAGGGCCGATCATTGCGCAGCGGGCGATCGAGGTGCGACAAGCAGACGATCCCGACTCCCTCGCCGCCCGCTTGTTGCCCGTAGAAAACGACCTGCTCGTGGACGTGCTGCGTTGGATCGCAGCGGGACGAGTTGGCTTGCACGACCGCCGCGTCACGATCTCCGCCGAATCCCCCGAATGACAACGCGCTACTACGACGTCATCGTACTGGGCCGATCGATCGGCTGCCTCGCGGCGGCGGCGCTGCTGGCGAGACGCGAGTTTCGCGTGCTTGTGCTGGGGCAAGGCCAGCGAGGGCCATCCTACAGTTTCGAACGCTTCAAGCTCCGGCGACGGAGCTTCACATTGCTCACGGCGACATCCCCGGTGTGGCTCCGGATCTTGGCGGAACTCGGGCAAGCGCCGACATTCAAGCGACGCACCCGTGCGCTGGACCCGATGTTCGCGTGGTTAACACCGGGACGTCGAATGGAGGTCCCTCCAGACCCCGACCTGTTCGCGATCGAGGTCGAACGGGAGTTCCCCGAGGTCCGGCAACTCGTCGACGAACTGTACGCCACGTTCACGCGCCTCAACGCCAGCATCGACGCCGTGCTCGAGCGCGACCTGGTGTGGCCACCGGAAACGCTGTGGGAGCGGTTCGAAACCGGGCGACACGCACGCGCTCTCGCCGACTTAGCCGGCGCCACCGGTACGGACCTCCTCGCCAAATTCCCTGCCCGGCATGCCTACCGAGACCTAACGCTTCTTCCCGCGTCGTTCGCCGCCGACATGGTGTCCGCGCACGAGCGCATGCCGGCGTTGACGGTCGCGCGGCTGCACGGCGCGTGGACCCGCGGGGTTCACGCACTGAATCAGGGCGAGGAGGAGCTGGAGGCATTTCTCACCGAACGGATTCGCGCACACGGCGGAGAGTGCCGTCTTCAGGACCGTGCGCTGAAGCTGGTCGTCACCCGTGGACAGGTGAGCGGAGTCATCGGCGACGGCGAAGATGAACCGCTGGGCACTTCGGCCGTCGTAGCAAGCGACTCCGGTGAAATGGTGGCCGAGTTGTCTGGCGGCGAGGGCGTTACGAGCCGCGCTCGACAGCACTGGCCCCACATGACCGCGACCGAAGGCCGATTCATCGTCAATATCGTGGTCCGCAATCGAGCGCTGCCAGCGCCGCTGCCGGATGAATCGTTCGTCGTGCCCGACCACCCGTCGGGCGCCTTCGACCCTCGGCGTCCACCGATTCGACTGCAGCGAGCGGCCGCGGAATCCGAACGAGACGACGAAACGAGATTACTCGCCGAAGTGGTGTTTCCGACCAGAGGGCAGCTCACGCTGCTAGAGGCGCGTGAGGCGGCGGTGTCGACGCTGCGCGAAGCGCTCCCGTTCCTCGACGAGCACGTTCAGCTCATCGATTCTCCCCACGACGGCCTGCCGCTGTTTCACTACGTAAGCGGCACTCGGCGAGACATTGACCGGATTCACCTTCCGGGCGGGACCGGGGGCGCCGAAGCGATGGAATGGCGGTGGGCCGCCGACCCCCGCGGATACCTGGACGTCGCTGGCGAACCGGTGCGCGGTCCGATTCCGGGCACCTTTCTCGTCGGCAAGACCGTGCTTCCGGGGCTCGGCCAGGAGGGCGAACTCATGGCTGCGTGGAGCGCCGCCCGGCTGATCACCCGAAAAGACGGCCCCAGGCAGCGGATGCGGCGCCAAATGTGGAGTAAAATCGAAGGCGGATGAACCCCTCTGGGCAGAGCAGTCGGTCGCCGAATCGACGGCGGCGGTGCTATCGTGGTGTCCGCATGAGCAGATTAGTCGTTCTTCTCACCATGTTGACCGCAGTGCTGCTTACCGCGAGCGCCCATGCGCAAAGCAAGCAGAAGATGCAGGTGATCGCGATCGCCAGTGACGAGTCGTCCGCGGAGGACTCCTTTGAGCAAGCCCAGGCTCTATCGGTCGCGCTGAAGCGAGCTGTCACACGTTCCGACGCTTGGTCACTGGCCCCCGGTGACTTTGCGCTTGAGGTTATGGCGCTGGCGTTAAAGTGTAAGATACCGCCCGATACCACGTGTCAAAAAAAGATCGCCGCAAGGGTCAAAGCGCCACGCTACATCTGGGGCACCATGTCGAAGTCGGGCTCCAAGGTCACCGCGCACGTAAGGCTTTGGGCTGACGGCGCGCCGCAGGGTGATTCCAAGGTGTCCTACGCCGCGAACCTGACCGACGCGTCCGATGAGACGCTGTTGAAGATCGCGGAGAGCACCCTCGCCAAGCTCACTGGCGTCGGTTTGGGTCGCGTCACGATCAATACAGGCAAGGGGGACGGCGACATCGTCAGCGACGGTGAAGTAGTCGGAACCCTCAAAGACGGCGTCGCCGAGCTGAACCTGGAACCCGGCGACTACGAACTGGTCATCGAAGCTGCTGGCTTTAAGAAGAAGCGCGTTGACGTGTCGATTGCCGCAGGAGACGA
>JAUIKB010000908.1 GCA_030430975.1 Polyangia bacterium | reverse complement strand
GGCCAGGATCTCCCCAAAATGATTCCACATCGATAAACTCGTCGGTGCGACCCGCCGGAGGCAGCGCCTCAAGGAGCTTTGAGCCGTAGCCACGACGGCGCGCGCGTTCGTCGAGCAAGGCAACGATCCCTCGATCCGAACGGGTTCGAATCAAGCGCCCAAACCCCTGCTTCAGCGTCAGCGCCGCCGCAGGAACGTGAAAGTCCATGAACGCGTTGCCACCCGCCTGCTCGACCAGCATCGCGCGCGCTTTAACGACCGGATCGGTCGGCACCTGAAACGGTATCTTCTCAAGAACGACCAGCCTCAGCGCATCACCGGGAACGTCGACACCCTCCCAAAAACTCATCGTCGCAACCAACACCGCCCGTCCGTCCGCACGAAACGCCGACAGCAGGCTCCCCTTGGGCGCTTCGCCTTGGATCATCACCCGTCTCGGACTGTCACGTGCACGCCGTCCGACTAGCCCCTGGTGGAGGCGCCGCATGGCGTTATTGGAAGTCGTCAGGACAAACGCCCCGCCGTCTGTCAGCTCGACGAGCTGCGCTACGCGCTCGACAGCCGCTGCCATGAACTCCTGGGAACGGGGCGAGGGCAGATCACGGGGCGTGTAGAGCAGCGCGTTGTTCTCGTAGTCGAAGGGCGACGCGACGATCAGTTCCCCGATTTCGATGAAGTCATCGGCCACGCCCAATCGCGAGCGTAGATAACCGAACGCGCTCGATCGGCGCGGCTCCGGTGCAGCATCCTCGGCTTCGAGTGAGACTATCTCGCGCTCTGCCGGCTGCGCGTCGTCGAGCGGCTGTGGTGCCTGACTCGCCAACGTGGCGCTCGTCATCACGACCGCCGGAATGGACTCGAAGATCCGCTCGCGAAAGGTCTCTGCCATGTCGACGGGCGCGGACGTCAGGCGGGGCGATTTCGAGGCCGTCAGCCAGGCGACGCGCCCCGGCCCTCCCTCGATGATCGTAGCCAGGTCGTCGCGCGAGTTGGATACGCGCCGCGCAGCCACGCCCAGCGCATCAGCGGATGCTGCCGAATCGGCGCCTCCGGTCCAGCGCGGTCCGTCGGCATTGCCGACGAGGCGCCCCTCGGCGAGCTTCAGCATGCCCGCGAACCCGTCTAGTTCGACGTCGAGTCGATGCCACGCCTGCTCTAAGGGGCCCGACCACGCGTCCGCCTCGAGCGTAACCCGCGCATCGGCGCCACGTGCGTTCGTCACCTTCATCAACGCCCGCCAGAAGTCGTCGTGCGCGCGGTTAGCCGACGCCAATGCACGCTCGACCTGAGCGCCTCCGAGCAGCGGCAGGTCGAGGCCCAGACGGGCCATCGCGCGCATGCTCTCCTGCAGCGACCGATCGATGCGCTTGCGCGTAATCGTCACACCGAAAAAATTGGTCGCAATATCCTCTAGCTGATGCGCCTCATCAAAAATTACCGCGTCATAATTAGGAAGAACACTCGCCGGGTGCGCTCCGCGCAGCGCCAAGTCAGCGAAAAACAAGTGATGGTTGACGATCAGAAGCTGCGCGTCCTGCGCCGCACGCTTCATTCGCGTGACGAAGCACTCGTCATAGAACTGACAGTTCGAGCCCACGCGCGTCTCGCTGGACGAGGTCACTTCGCTCCACACCGGATCCGACTCGGGCAATCCAGATATCTCGACGATGTCGCCGGATTCGGTATCCTCGACCCATCGCTCGATCGCGTGCAGGGCGTTGGCGTATCGGGGCCGCAGCGCCTCCGCGCTCGCCAAGAACTCTGAGAAACGTCGCCGACATAGATAGTTCGGCAGTCCCTTCATCACCTGCACGCGGGGATTGAGGCCGAGCGCGCTTTCGATCATCGGCAGGTCGTGTTTCGCGATCTGTTCTTGCAGGGCCCGGGTCGCGGTCGACACGACTACCTTTTTCCCGCTAAGAATTGCTGGAACGAGATACGCCAGTGTCTTGCCGGTACCCGTACCGGCCTCGCAGAGCAGAATCCGCTCTGTTTGCAACGCGCGCTCCACGCCGTCTGCCATCTGCAGCTGGGCCGGTCGGTCCTCGTAGGCGGGCATCGCCGCCGCCAGAGGCCCGTCTGGACCCAACAACTCCCGTGCGGTCGCCACGACTCAGCGATTGGATGGGGGCGAAATCGCCCGAGGACGGCTCATTCCTTGAGAGGCGGCGCGGTGATGTTCGGCGGCGGGGGAACGCTTTCGTCGACATCGAGGTACTGAATCCCGATGATTTGGCCGTCTGCTTGGTTCTTGATCCCAACGACGCGGCCACGTCGCGTTGTCGACTTGTCGCCGGTCAACGACGTCAACTCGTACTCCCGTCCCTCATCCACCGGATCTTCCACGATCAACCGCATGCCGCCCCTACTAACGTTCAGGGTCCACCCGGTTGTCTCGAACGCGCCGTCGCGAACAGTCACCCGCTCGGACGCCTCCCGCCGCGCTCCCGAGCGACGCAGCGTGCTTTCGCCTTTGTCTTCTTGATCTGCCACGGCTGCTGCGGAGCATATAGCACGGAGCAAGAGGAAGCTTGGGGCGCAGCTCGCTTGACCGGGTCTGACAGCTGGGTGATCCTCAGCGCGCCCCGTGGCCGACGGCCTGGTGGGCCCGGCCGTATGACGACTCACACCCCAAGTGACTTGAAAAAGGCGCTCATTGCGCGGGGTTTCGACGTATACAGCACCAAAGGCGGCGTGATCGCGTTGGCCGAGCGGGTTCGGGAGAACCTCATCATGGAGAGCGGGGTCGCGGTCAGCGTGCTCGAACCGCTTCAGGTCCGGGTGTCGTTGCGGGTACAAGCCAGCAGATTTCCTGACGAATCTTCGGACGACCTAGTCAGCCGCGCGCGGGCCCTTGGCGCCACGCTGGTGGCGGCTGGGTACGCGGAGGAATCGACTGCTGCTCGCGCCGTAGCGGACCCCAGCGACCCAACGAGAACACTGGACACTTGGTACGAGGTACTTCTGACCAGGGCAGTCGCCGACATCGATATGCTCGAAGGGGAGCTGAAGCGTTGCCTCGCCACCGACAGGTCGCTCGCCGCCGATTAGCAATAGCGGAGCGGCCGCTCCAGGGCTGGCGGCATTACCCCGGGTTCGTGGTATAGACGGCGCCCCGTTATGCTCAGCTTTTTCCGAAAAGGCGGCGCCGCCCAAGTCATTATCGGCGTCGTCGTCTTCGCCATCATCATCGTGTTCGTACTTGAGTTTCGAACCGGTGGTGGCCAATCGACCGGCTCCCTGAAGGTG
>JAUIKB010000907.1 GCA_030430975.1 Polyangia bacterium | reverse complement strand
GCCCCGGTAACCCACGTCGGGCGCGTTCTGCTCAAGCCAGCTCTTCCAATGGCCGACGCCTGCGCCGATATCGAGCACGGTGCTCACATCGATACCGTTCCATCGTGCGAACGACATGATGAACTGCGCGAGATGCGCGTGCTCTTCCGGCGTGACCACGCGCGTCTTCGGGTCCTCGTAGAAGCGGTGGTAGTAGGCTTCGTCAAATCGCCGAAACCGGTCCATGCCCTAAGTCTACATGTCCTTCGGGGTCGCGCTGCGAAACCCGCACCCGCCCGGCCGTTTTCTGGTGTTATATAAGTCTGTGATTTCAGGTAGATAGGGAGATAAGCCTGGACGGGGCCGGGTGCCGGCCTGGCGCGCAACGTGCCCGGAAAGTGTCTGCTCCGCGCGCGGGATGGCTATCGCGTATCGGACGGAGGGGAGTAGACTGCGGGACAGGATGACCCCCAACGAAAAAAGTATTTTGCGCGGCCTCGTGGCTGTCGCATGGGCCGACGGCAAGGTAGAGGCACCCGAAGAAGGTGTTATCGAGGGCCTGTTGTGCGCCTTTGACGCCTCCGATGAAGAGGAAACCGAGATCCTTGAGTGGGCGAAGGAGAAACGCACGCTGAAGGACATTCCCATCGCGGAACTCACCGGCGAAGATCGCGAACTATTGCTCGCTAATGCAGCGCTGCTGGCTCATGCGGATGGCGAGCAATCGGACGATGAAAAGAAGCTGCTCGATACGATTGTCGAAGTCCTCGGGTTTTCGAGCGACGAGGCTGAGAAGATCCTCGACTCGGCCAAGGACGGTGCGCTTCAGCTTGGCACGAAGCCGCTCGTGGATCTGCCCGACGACGACGAAGACGAAGACTAACCGCCGGTGTTGACTAAAAACGAGCGTCGCTACTTCAAGAGCAGCGACTCGACCCAGGTGCTTCAGTCGCTGCAAGGCACGCTGTACCAGTGGGGCATCGGAATGCACCAGATCGGCAACCAGGTCTGGGAGGGCAAGGGGCAACGTCCGAGCTACGGCCTGGTGCCCAAGGTGGGGGTTACCATGTCCCCTGCCGGCCAGGATCTCGTCTGTGTTGATGTGCGCGTGACCGGCGACGTCGATCAGTCGGGTGTGATCATTCTCGTTGTCTGCTGGCTGTTCTTCTTTCCCGCGGCGCTAATCATCATGTTCATGGCTCACGGGGACTTCACGACCAAGCAGGGGCAACTGGCGTATGCGATGTGGACTCCGCTGTCGAACTTGATGGTCCAGCCGCCACCGATGGCCGCGATGGGATATCAGCCGGGTCCGGCTGGACCGGGACGCTGAACAACGCTTCGCCGCCCCCGTTGCTGCGTCGGATTTGGCTTCCGACGATCGGCAATCTGTTCTTCTTCTTCGCCGTCACGCTCTTTTTTACCCTGCCGGTCTACTTGGAGGGATTGGGGGCGCAGCGCGCAGAAGTAGGGCGGGTTATGGGGAGCTTTGGTGCGACCTCGGTGGTGGCGATACCGCTGACGGGGTCGCTCGTCGATCGGTATGGACCGCGTCGGTTCATGCTGGTGGGCGCCGGGCTGTGGGCGCTGGTGGCGATCGGGTTCGTGGCGAGCAGCGGCCTGGGGGCGATTGTGTATGTGCTGCGTCTGGGACAGGGCATCGCGTTCGCGATGGCGTTCGTGGCGACCAACGCGCTGGTGATTTCGCTGTCGCCTCCTGGCGCGCTGGCGCGCTCTATCGCGATTTTCGGTACGACGACGCTGAGCATGCATGCGCTGGGGCCGTGGCTAGGTGAGGTGATCGTCAATCGATTCGGGTGGCCCACGATGTTTGCGGTTTCGGCGGTGTCAGCGCTCATCTCGGTGGGTTGCTTCTTGTCCGTGCGACCCCCGGATCGTCCGGTGGGAACAGGTGCGTTGGGGTACGGGTTCATGCGCACGATGCATCGCAGCACGTACGCCGTTCTGGTAGCTGGGCTGACGATGGCGATCGGGTTCGGATGCGCGATGAACTTCATCCCGCTGTTCGTGCGTGCGCGCGGGCTGACGAGTCATGCCCCCTTCTTCGTCGCATATGTTGTTGCGGCTGTTTCGGTGCGGTTGCTCTTCGGTGGCGTCGCGGACCGGTTCGGGCGTCGTCGAAGCGGCCTGGCGGCAGGAATCGTGTTTGTAGCGTCGGTTGCCGCGTTCGGTATGGTGCGATCCCCTTTGGCGTTGGTCGCCGTTGCGCTTGGTTTCGGGCTAGCTCACGGGGTTGGGTACCCGGCCCTGAACGCAGTATTCGTAGCCGCCACACCGTCGAGCGCTCACGGCAAGGCGACCTCGCTCTTCAACCTGTCGTTCAACGTAGGGGTGACCGTCGCCGCGTTCCTCGGCGGTGCGATCGCACAGGCGTTCGACTATGCAACGATGTGGCTGGTTGCAGCGGCTATCGGGCTGTTGGGATTCGGAGTGCTTGCCGTGGCGCGTCCGGCGGTGACCGAGGCATGAGCATTCTGCTGGTCGCGCCGGACGAGGTGATGGGTGACCGCGTTCGCCTGAGAGGCGCGCGCGCGCGCCGCGCAACGGAGCTGGCATCGCGTGACGGGACTCTCCGAGTGGGTTTGCGAGACGGCCCGATCGGGAATGGAACCCTGCAGTCTGAGGGAGCGGACGTCGAGGTCGCATGCCAGTGGTTGCGCGAACCGCCGGCGCGACAGCCGATAACCGTCATCGTCGCGCTGCCTCGCCCCAAGGTCCTACGCCGCGTGCTGTCGACGTGCGCCATGTTCGGAGTGCAGCGAGTCGCGGTCATCGAGGCGTGGCGAGTCGACAAGTCGTATTGGATGAGCCCGGCGCTCGAGCCGAAAGCGATCGAAGCTGCGTTGATCGTTGGCGCGGAACAGGCACATGATACTCGGCTGCCGCAGGTATCGCAGTTCAAGCGCTTCAGAGAGTTCGCCGATACGAATCTAAGGGACTGGACGGAGCCCGCGGCTTGGGTCGCCCACCCTGCCGCGATGGATGCGGCACCTTCGGCGCCGGCGGAGCGCTGCAGTCTCGCGGTCGGGCCGGAGCGTGGCTTCACTGCGTACGAGGTGGCGCGCTTCGAGGAGGCGGGGTTTCGAGCGATTCGCCTCGGCGAGCGACACCTGCGCGTGGAAGTCTGCGTCGCCGCGCTGCTGGGGCGCGTGACAACTTAGACGTGACAGGCCGCGTTGGTCGGACTATCCGCGGGCCATGTTGAACAAGGCCCTGACCGTGCTCCTCGGCGCTGCCTGCTTAGGTGGCTGCG
>JAUIKB010000906.1 GCA_030430975.1 Polyangia bacterium | reverse complement strand
ATCGAATGTCATGGTAGGTGACCTGGGTGATGTTTATGTCTTGGACTGGGGGTTGGCGGTTGAATTAACGAATCAGCGTACCAATGGCCTGGTAGCCGTTGATTCGAACGAGGCAAACGATCCGATTGACCCCAAGATCGCCAATGAGGTGAGTTTTTTTGACGATGAGGCTCTTCAATCCCAGCTCGACTCAGAGACTCGGGGTAAGTCGCTCGTGTCGACCGTCTTCGCGCCCCAGATCGATCACCTTTGCGATGTTTCCGTGGGTTAACTTACCGGCCAGGTTAGCCTCATCGACGAACAGTCGACTGAACTCCGCACTGCTCGACAACAGCGGCAGGATCTCCTTGACGACGACCAGCTGCTCGCCGCCCAGCTCCGTGTCGCGGCGGCCCAGGTACAGCCGCGCCATGCCACCCTCGCCGATCTTGTCGAACAGCACGAACTGTCCGAACCGGCGCGGCAGGGCGTCTTCTTCGCCCCAGCCCGGCGTGGTTCCCGCGGTATTCACGCGATCGATGCTTGGCAGTCGATGCCGCGTGGGTCAAGACCGAACAAGCCCCGGCGCCGTGGCGATGAAGATCCGGCGAGTTCCGGGCGCATCCACGGCCCGATCGACTTACAGTACCCGGATGTGGCTGCTGGTCGGAATCGCGATTCTCGTCGTCGTGCTCGCTCCACTAGCGCTGGCGATCGCCCGCGGGAACGAGCTGTTCGTCATCGAGGTCAGCGACGGCGAGCTGCGGTTCAAACGCGGGCGCATTCCGCCGCGCCTACTCGACGAGATCCGCGACGTTGTGAAGCTGTCGAAACTCCAGCACGCGACCATCCGCGTCGTGGTTAACGACGCCCGTCCCCGACTCGAGCCGCACGCCGCGCTGAGCGAAGGCACCGCGCAACAGCTGCGGAATGTGATCGCTCAGTTCAAGACCGCCCAGATTCGTGCCGGCACCCGCCCCAAATAGGCCGACTGAAAACACGGATAATCGAAGAAATTCAAACCACGTGACCACGTGACCACGTGACGAGCGTCCCGTACGCGTCGACTTGAGCACCCGCGTGCGCGCTCACGCCGCCAACCAGCGCAGCCTCGCTGGCTGAACGTCGACGTCACTCAGCCGATCGCCCACTAACGCTGCGAGTCGATCACCGATTCGACGAAGGCGCGCATACCAACCAAGAAAAAACGCCCGCCCTCGTTTCGAGAGCGGGCGCCTCAGCTCGACGCGAAAGCGTCGCTTGTCAGTTGGATCCGCCGGAACCGCCCGAGCCGCCGCTCGAGGAGCCACCGCTCGAGGAGCCACCGCTCGACGAACCGCCGTTCGACGAACCACCCGAGCCAGAGCCGCCGGTCCCGGAGCAGGTACCCATCATGCCTTCGCCGTTGCAGCCGACTTCGCTGGCCGGGCTGTGGTCCTCACAACGATTGCGAGGATTGAGCTCCCAATCACAGAAGTTCAAAAACCCGATACCGGTGATCTCGCTAAAGCAGGTCGGAAAACTGAACACCTGCCCGTTCGCAGTGTCCTTCGGCTTCGGCGCTCCGGCGAAGTAGATCGCATTTCGGAGATCAAGATCGGTCTCGTTCAGCTGAATGACACCAAACCGCTGCACGATATCGGGATTGCCGGGCATGCCATCCGGATCCTGAACGCCGCTGACGTTCTCCAACCGAAGCAGAGTTCCGCCCCACTTGTCGTGCATGTCGTCGTTGTCGTGTTCAGCGAACGCGTCCGCCTCTGCAATGGTTAACGTCTTGGGCGTGGGAATCGGCGCGGTGCCGTCCTTCTCAATCGGACAGAAGGGCGGGACGCGAACCTGATTCGCCGCGCTGGTGCCAGCCTCGCAGGTCGAGTTCGCGAACGACACGCGGGTTCCCTTGATGTTCAGCTTGTCGCCGGGCGCCACATCGTCCGGAATCGCGTCAGTCCCGAGCTTGCAGGGCTCGTTGTCGCCACTGCCGTTAACAACCGAGTCGTCGCCATAGGCGATGATCTGCAGTCCGGTATACTCCTCCGTCGCCGCGACAGGCGCTGAGACGACGACACTCCAGAGGCAGTTTCCGCTACCCGTCCCCCCGTTGACGCCGGCGCCGCTGACGAGGAACTTGCCGGTGAGGGCGACCACGCCCGTGAGCTCGACGTCGGTATCATCGCCGATTTGGCCCTTGTTGATCTCCTGAACGGTCGCCGCGGTGGTGCTGATATTGCACATTCCGGAACTCGACCCGCCGGCGCTGGTACCGCCCGAACTCGTGCCGCCGGAGCTTGAACCACCCTGGGCGCTTCCGCCCTGGGCGCTACCACCCTGGGCGCTTCCACCCTGGGCCCCGGCGCCACCTTGCGCGCCCGCGCCACCTCCGCCGACCGCGCCTGTTCCGCCGGTCGGATTGGTGTTCGTGTTGTCGTCGCTTTGACAAGCGAAAGCGAGAGCCGATGCCAGACCGACGGAGATTACAGCTGCGAGTTTGAACTTCATGCGGGACTCCAAAACTTAGAAGAATACGAGCGTACCGAGCCTGCGCCGAATAGCGGCAGCCGGAGCGCGACGGGTTGTACCAAAAGGATCGCCTGTGACCCAGGCCCGCTTATCCTGCGATGGAAGCCGAGCCCGCGCCAGCCCCGACCCGCCACGCCTTGAGAATGTCACAAGATCGCGCAATTTCATGAAATTCACTCCCAGCACCGGTACAAAAACAGGGACCGACCTGGTGAACTGCCGGGACGCGTAAACCAGTTCACCGGACTTCCCGCACCCGATCGAGAACGGACGGTGACTCACTGGCAACCCCCTGCCGCGAACTGACGTCATGGCGGCTCCGGCGACGCGACGCAGCTCGATCGAGGAATACGTCCAGCTCGAGACCTACAGCAATGTCCGCCACGAGTTCATCGACGGACGGATCATCACGAGGGCCGGTGGAACTCCGGAACACATGGACTCGGCACAGTGCCGAAAAAGGCGAGACGCTTGAGCTCACCTCGCTCGACTGCACGCTTTCGGTCGACGCCGTGTATCACGATCCTCTGGGCGCAGCGTCACCCTAGGCTCGCACTACAGCGCGTAGTGCAGCGACGCGCCCAGCATCGGCCAGCGGATCGGTTCCTGTTCGAGTATTTCCCCACCGGAACCGCGTTCCGTCAGCGTTCCGAACCAGTAACCGACGTCGATACCCAGCGTGTGACGACGCCCGGGGGCAACGGTGTGCGCCACACCGATCCGGCCGTAGATGAACGTGGCGAACGATGACGAC